>NZ_BDUD01000003.1 GCF_003113895.1 Nostoc commune NIES-4072
ATTGTTGGTAATTTAAGCCGTCCCCGCAAAGACCCGTTGATTATTTCTTTGGATGAATTACCATCAATTAAGCTAGACCGCTTACCGCAGTGGATTAATGAATATCGTTCTAATGGTGCCTGCTTTATTCTGGGTATCCAAAGTTTAGAGCAACTTTACGATATTTATGGGGATAAAATGGGGAGTGCGATCGCTTCTGCTTGCAGTACCCATGTCTTGTTTAATCCTGGTAATTACAAAACGGCTGAGGATTACTCTAAACGCTACGGTGAGAAGGAAGTGCTGATTAAAAATCGTACCACAGGGCGATCGCTTGGCGGACAAATGAGCCGTTCAATTAGCTGGAGTGAGAATTTGCAAAAAATGCCTGTAATCAGTGCTGACGAAATTTTGAAATTTCCTCAAGGCAAGTGCGTAATTACCAGTCCTGGTTACAGTTCCGAGGGACAAGCTTCTATTCCTTATCCTTTAATTATTCCCGTGTCTAAAGCCGATGAAAAACGGGCGCATGATAGTGAGGCTCTTTGGGACACACAAGTTAAACCTGCTTTAGAAAGTCAGGTGATAATTCCTGATATTAAAACTTTAACACAAGCATTACATGAACGGATTGAGTCAGCCGCGCGGATGTTGCCATTACCAGAAGAAGATGTAGCACCTGCACATGAGTCTAGTAGTAGCGAACCTGATGTTTTGGACAATTTTACTAGGCGAGTTTATCAAACACCAGGATTGCATTAAATTTTGACACAATATTGTTAGCAAAGCTCCTTGCGGAGCGAGGCAGGGGAAGTGCTTTATTTCATGCTTAACGAGCGCCTGCTACGTAACCGGCTTGATATAACTCCTGAATTATTTTAGTCCAATATGATTTTGCCAAACTTCTGTTATAAATCTTTTAAATTCTTCCATAATTAGCGGTAAATCACTATCAATTTCTTGGGTTTGTTGCTCATTTGTCATTGGACGAAACAGACGACGGCCTCGACTATCAAAACCAATTTTATCTGCAACTGCCATAAAGATTGAGTAATCTTCTGGTATTGGTAAATCCCCACCTTTGCGCTGAAGAATCAAAAAGCTGGTGATAATTCCCAATCCACATTCTACCTTAAAGTTCTCTGTAGGTAACTGAATGGAAGCAATTAGCAAAGCCATGTCTTCTAATAGCCATCGGCGAAAGTGTGCTTGGTTAGATGAAGAAAGAATTCCATTAGACACCAAAATACAGACTATTTCACCAGGTTGCAATTGATTTAAACACTGTTCTACAAATAAGCACTCTTGTTCTGCTTGGGTTTTCAACTTGGATGTAATCACGTAGCTTCCATCTGCGTGTTTTATCCATTTATAAGCCATCTCAAATCTGGCTAGTTCGGAATCGGAAGTGAGATTAATTTTGCAATAGGGAGGATTGGCAAGTGCTACAGTAGGCAAGGAAATTGGCAGAGGAGGATTACTGACACAATTTTGAAATAGTTGTTGCCATTCAGTAATTTTAATTTGCATCAAAATAAACTTCCTTGCAACATATTTTCTGCTTTGTCCATCGCCATTGCTCCCACCTACCTTGATATTCATCATCTAATTTCAGTAGTTTTGATAGTAGCCATCCATATTCAAAATTTGATTTGAGTACCATTGGAGTTATCTGTAATAAGCATTTGCCAATGGCAGAGGCATTAGCCTCTTAAATCTTGACTTCTGTAATAGCTTCTAAATTGACCATTGACGATAACTCAGGAATGACTATGTTTGATTGTGATTTTTCATCTTGAGGTTTAGTCAGTAGTTTAATTAACCATTTTTCAGTCTGCATCTGCTCCTTTTTATTCCAGCGTACATTTAATCTTTGGGCTGGTTTCACAGGATGTAATGCTAAAATTACGATTTGTATTTGGTTAGGAATAACTGAGTATTGTCTAGCCGTAGTCCACAACTTTACCCGGTCTTGCCAGCTTAAGTAGGGATAGCGTATAGCCCATTCATAAAGCCTGGGAATACCTTGTTTAAATGCTATATTTGTTAATACTTGAATAAAGTATTTGTCGTTATTAATTGCAACAGGTGCAATAACTGGATTATCGACTAATAACTTTTTCCGAGATTGAAAAATTTCCGGTGCAAGTTCCTGTATTTGATCAACCCACTGAGCAATTTGAGGATAGGCATTTAATAAAGGTTCTATAGTCAGTCCTAAAAATAGTTGTTTCATCACCAAAGAGAAGTTATCTGCAACTATAGAGTCAAAGGCAGAGCGATTTGGATGATATTTTTGACTGGGTAATAGGAGTTGTTGCTGTGTTTTAGTAATTTGTTGAATATCGGCAAGATTAATTACTGGCATGGTGGAGAGAATATAACATCTCTCCCATGCAGCGGTAAGCTGCAAATTAATTATACGTACAGCCAAGATACAAGAATTAGCTGTCAATCAAGGACATACACCTATTCGTCAGGCAGTCATTGATTACAGCATATTATATTTAGAGATCGATCAGATTGTTCGGCAGTTGACTGCGATGTACTCAGCGATAGTACGGCTAATATCAGGTAAATAAAGCACATCTAATAAGAACTGTAAAATTACTGCACTAAATCTGAAGCAGTATTGTATTGTCACTATGGAATGTCAATACAATCAATCCTCTACTTCCGGCTCACCAATTGTCTTCTGTGCGCCATGACGAATATGGAGAATTCTCACCGTGGGAACAGGCTGATCTTCAAGAACCGTAAATAGAATACGATAGGTTTGCTTTCCTTGCCCGTAAAGAAGCTGACGAATTTCTTGACTAAAGAAGGCATCCTCTCGAGCGATTGGACAGCGCCGAGGCATTTCTTGCAGAGAGGCGATTGCTTTAATTAGCCCTTGATACCAGAGTTGGGCACGCTCGGCTGTAGTAAACTCAGTAAAACTTAAGAATGCGGCATCCGCTTCGGCTTTCGCAATGCTGGAGAAATCAATGCGGTACGTCATGCTTCAAGAGACAAACCATATTTCTGATTTTGTTCAGCAATGAAGTCCTCTAAACTCGAAAATTGTCCTTGCTCAAAATCATCAAGCCCACGTTGGATTCCTTTTAAAGCCTCAAAAAAATCTTGATCGTCCAAACTCAGTCCTAAAGTCAGCACCGCTAGCGCCATTTGCGAAATATCTTGTCCAGTACTTTCAGCACGCTGTCGCAGCAGTGCCTCAACTTTCGGTGGCAGATCAAGTGTAATGGACATTGTGAGTTTTCCGAGCGTGATACTGGTTTTATTATAGCGATGCCTGCTCTGGGCGTAGCTGCGACACCTCATAGATTGGGTAAAGCGGATTGCTCAAGTGTGGGAGTGCTTCAGCTACGCCCGTTGTAGACATCGCGCTAATTCTAGATACCTGTAAAATTAAGCTGCAAGCGATGGCAACTCTTAGAGACGCTACGCGTAGCAAGCTTTTGAGTAAGGGTACGCCAAAGCCAACCCTTGGAGACGCTCCGCGTAGCTTGCAACTCCTGCGGAGTTTCGCAAATCAGTAGACCGAAAACTTTTGCGATCGCTAAAAAATAGTAGTGTACGATACCGTTTTTGGGGGAATATAAAAAATCTGATTGCCTTGCCCGGATTTCTCACAAAGGTTTAAACGAGTAGCCCAAAACGCTTATGCCACTTAGACTTGAGATAAAATACGCCGTTCACATATTGTTGTGATTCGTGCAGTGTCTAAAACGCTCAAAATCTAAGCCTGATAAAGGTTTGGTAATAGCGATCGCACCGCTTGTGAGAAATGCGGGCTTGGCTCTATGATAAGGCAAAGCTAGCTAACTAAGCTCTTCCCCACACCTTTTTTCGTTCACCCCACCAGAACAATGTTCTGCTGCGATCGCTACCCTTAGCTTTTGAGATGATTTATTAGTTTTACTTATTTTAAGTTTCTCAACAAGTTTTTTCAAAAATGTATCTAAGAATACGGTTTTTTGGAGAATAATCGCATTTACAGGTATCGATCACTGAGCGATCGCAGAACTTTTCGGTCTACTGAATGTGTTCTAAATAGTCAGCCCTAGTTAAACCCAAACATTCAGAGGCTATCCCTAAGCTTTTCCAGGTGTCATCAGTCAGTCGCAAAGAACGTACTTCACGATGGGAGCAACGCGAAAAAGTGAGATCGGGGTTTAGTTCTCAATTACACCCCTATATTCTCAACAAAATCTGGTTTTTTAGTTGCGATCGCATCCTGAAACAAGCTATATACGTCCCAGATTTTAGCACCTCACAAAATCGCGTTGCTCCCCCTAATACTTACTTTGTATTTAGCACCTGAGTTTAAACGAGAACCTTACTTTTTATCGCTACCGGAAACTATTTCTACGTTTCCTTTTTTCAGTGCTTCTAATGCTTCACCTTCAGCATCTTCTTGCTTCTTAGCAGCATCTGCTTGGCTAATTAGTTTGGCAGCATTTTCTTCACTTTCAAGAATACCGAATTCAATCAACAAATCTTCTAGTTCATCCATTTCGATGGGTGTGGGAACGGCGAGATTTGTATTGTTGATAATCTTGTCTGCTAGTGTGCGATATTCATTAGCTTGGTTGCTGTCGGGTGCGTACTCATTTACAGTCATCCGACGCAATTCGGCGTGTTGCACGATGTTGTCACGGGGGACGAAGTGAATCATCTGGGTACTTAATCTGGCTGCTAAGGTGCTAATCAGTTCGTCTTCCCGGTCAGTTTTACGGCTGTTACAAATTAGCCCACCCAAACGTACACCACCAGTGTGAGCATATTTGAGAACGCCACGAGCAATATTGTTAGCTGCAAACATTGCCATCATTTCACCAGAGGTAACGATGTAGATTTCTTGCGCTTTACCTTCACGAATTGGCATCGCAAAACCACCGCATACAACGTCGCCCAATACGTCGTAGGATACGAAATCTACGTCTGAGTAAGCGCCGTTTTCTTCAAGGAAGTTAATGGCGGTGATGATACCCCGACCGGCGCAACCTACACCAGGTTCTGGCCCACCAGATTCTACACATCTGATATCCCGGAAACCGGTGATTACCACTTCTTCAAGTTCGATATCTTCCACAGCACCCCGTTCAGCAGCTAAATGCAGTACGGTAGTTTGAGCTTTACAGTGCAAAATCAAACGGGTAGAGTCAGCTTTGGGGTCACATCCGACAATCAAGATGCGTTTACCCACTTCTGCCATTGCAGCAAGGGTATTTTGAGAAGTGGTAGATTTACCAATACCACCTTTACCGTAAAAAGCAATCTGTCTAATTCTTTCGTCGGACATGATAATTTATCCTGCAATTGTTTGTTTGGTGAGTCAATCGGTTTATGAGGCATTGGTACTGTGTGCCTACCGAAGGCGTTGGCACTTTGTGCCTACCGGAGGTACTCGCGCTGTAAAATTACAGCAGTGACCTTATGTAGAACGTCATTGGAGGCGTTGGCACTTTGTGCCCACCGGAGGTGCTCGTTCTACAGCAAAAAGAGTCCGAAGAAAGAACATATTCAAGTTGTGGTCAGTTTTCGTTGGTCATTAGTCATTGTTTTTTCTGACTAATGGCTAGAGCAATAAGACATCACTCAAGGAATATTGCAAGTATTACCATCCGCTTACTTAAATGATTTCTCTAGCGGTAGTAATACCAATTGGAAAAAAGAAAGCTACAGATTCCAAGCCGGAAACTCAAATTGAAATCCGAATTACGAATTGAGCATTATCAGTTGTTGTAATCAGAAAGAAGGTTGCTCATACCTAAAGAGTGGTTGCAGCAGGATTTAAATTTACGCCAAGTTTCCCTAAATCACACAACCAACCATTGCAATCCACTCTAAACAGTCGCTACAACTTCCCCAATTTTGCTGATATCATAACCGCCAAGAATTTCAAATTGGGAGTGAACCATTCGATGTCCCAAAGTACTGAGCAACTGCTGTACTGGTGCTTCTTCTAAATATTCCTTGAGAATCACCAAATCATATCGTGACTGATGTAAAGGGATAAATCCCAGCCCAAAGGCGGTAGCGACAGATGCCGTACTTATACCTGCATCGGCAACTCCCCTGACTACGGCTTGGGCAACATCTTGGTGAGTTTTGAGTATATTGTCAAAGCCCTGAACAGCATCGAACGGTATCTGCTCCTTTTGGAGTGTTTGTTCCAAAAGCATCCGACTACCAGAACCGATTTCACGGTTAACAATAGTCGCTCCCCCAGCCACTAAGTCACTAACTGTTCTAATTCCCATTGGGTTCCCTGACTTTAACAAAAGTCCCTCCTCCCAAACACCAAGGGTAATCAGAACTGCTTCCCTCCCAGCCAGAACATCTCGAACAAAGGGAGTATTATACTCACCAGTCTCAGGATCGTACAGATGCATCCCAGCAATGTGCGCCTCACCTCTGCATAGACTGTGCAATGCAGCCATGCTATTGGCGAAGTTATATTGAACTCGCAGTTGAGGATGCCAGCGTTCGGTGGCTCTTGCCCATAGTGAAATCACAGGGGCACAACCAGCAATTACAACGGTGTTATGGAGTGTGTCGAGATTATCGTCTAAAAGACGGACTCGAACTTTATTTGTACCTGCAACACTTGTACTTTCACCATCAGCCGGAATCATATCTTGGCGAAAAGCATCCTTACCAATTAAAGGATAAGCTATCCATTGTCCTCCTACACGAGCCATGCTAACTCGTAGTTGCTGACCATTAGGAACAGGTTTAGCAAGAACTGCTTCGATTTCAGGTAAATCCCGCTCTAACCAGAATAGATCCTCAACTTGACAGCCAAGCGCTTTGGCCAAGCGAAGTGTTATGGCTACTGAGGGAGCATATAGTCCCGACTCTACACCACTAATAGTCTGACGAGTCACACTAGCGATGTTAGCCAAATCTTGTTGGCTCATGCCTAAGCGAGTTCTAATCGACTTCAAGTTATTACGGAGGTCACTATCCTGCTTCATTGGCTTTGTCTCTTAGTTTCAAAAAGCCGTAGCGGATTGGGAGCAACGCGAAAAAGTGAGATCGGGGTTTAGTTCTCAATTACACCCCTATATTCTCAACAAAATCTGGTTTTTTAGTTGCGATCGCATCCTGAAACAAGCTATATACGTCCCAGATTTTAGCACCTCACAAAATCGCGTTGCTCCCCTCGTAATTACCGTTTGCTAATGGGCGAACCAGTAAAGGTTCTAAAATTCCGTGTTCTTCAATTGATTTAATTAACTGGGCTTGTTTTTCTTGATCAAAATAACGGCGAGGTTGCTTGGCAGGAAGTTGAATTTGTTGAATAGATAATGTTTGAGAAGATTCAACACTTTTAGGATCGGTAATAAATTTTTGGGCAATGGAAGCAGAAAGCCCTTGAGTAAGTGATTGTCTTGATTTAGTCATTCAAAACCTCTAAAAATTCCTTAAATAATTGCTCAAGCTCACGCCTAGCAATTCCGGCAGTTGATCCAGATAAATCAAAGATAGTAGCATTTTGTCCGTAGCAGTCAGCAATAATCTGTCGTTGATGAAGTACATTCTCTAAAACAGTGACATTAGGCATGAGTTGAAGTACTTCAACTGCTTCATCTTTTAACTTTGTTCCTTTTACGGCACGATTAACAAACATTACGGCTTTAGGTTCTCCCCGTCGAATTCGCTGTGCTTGTTGAATTAAATGTACAGTGTCAGAAGCGCTTTCAAGGTCTATGCCCGCAGGTTGACACGGAATAATCGCTAAATCAGCAGTTAAAACTAATGCCCTGGTAGTTTCAGATAGAGCTGCCGGGCCATCAGCAACGACCCATGTATAAGACTCAACTAGCTTAGGTAACTCATCCAATAGTGCATCAGGTGCTTGAAGGACTTGGCAAGGAATGACCTGTTCTAATCGTGCGAGCCATTTAGAAGATGAGCATTGGGCATCAGCATCTACAACCAGTACAGATTCACCTCGTTTTTGTAACCATCGTGCAAGATGCACAGAAATTGTTGACTTACCTGCTCTTTTAGAGAGCTAAACATTTTACAGTGATGCCTCGGCTAAATTCAAAAGTATGAGTGAGTTGCTCTTGATTGAAGTTATAACCATCTGTTACGAAAATACTAGTATCACGGAACTCGTAAAATACTTAAAGAGTATAGCTTTGAATTTATTCAAATACTTATCTATCCACATACCAATACTTTGGTTCGTTTTTGGAACGGACAACTTGTCCACTTCTGGCACAACAGAAGCGTTAGATGCAGTTTCCAAAAAGCATTTTTCCCTAACTATAATTACGCTTTAGAATTTTTAGCATTACACATAGTTGTATAACTGCACAATACCAACAGAAGCGATCGCTGTTTCTAAAATTGCCTCACCGTTATCTAATTGGCAAGCTTTTCCTTCTACTCAAAATCCCCATATTGAGGAGGACTAGCTCCAAGCCGCTTAATCGCAAATTTCTCACAAACAATAAAAAATCAATTCACATCGCTTGATGTAAAACATTTTTTGATACATCATCAATTGAAGTTCCTTGCTACCGCTAACGCTACGCTATCCGCCAGTCGCACAAAATACCTTTTCTGTATTCTGGCGACTGACGCATGTATTCTGTTTTGATGAAATTAATAAATTATAGTACACAGTTTGATAAACTACTTTAAGTTAATTAGTAGTAATAGTGCTAATCTTGGTCAGATGCAAATAGAAGAAATTTTAGCCCAACTAGAAAATAACACTAAGGAATTTCCTCGTTTAGCGTTAGAAAGAGCCATTGAAGAGCGAGAAACCATTACATCTATATTAATAGAAATTTTAGACAAACTGAGTAACAATTTAGAAGAGCTACTAGAAAAATCAGACTATATTTTACATATCCATGCTTTATATTTACTGGCACAATTTAGGGAAGTAGCAGCATATCCTGCAATTATCAAGTTTTTTTCAGTTCCTGGGGATGTGGCATTAGATGTAACTGGAGATATAGTAACTGAAGATTTATGCAGAATACTTGCTTCTGTTAGTGGTTCAAATATTGAGCCGATAAAGCAACTCATAGAAAATCCAGAAGCCAATGAATATGTAAGGGGTGCTGCATTAGAAGCATTATTGGTTTTAATAGCTCAAGAAGTCATTACTAGAGAACAGGTGATACAATATTATGCCAAGCTGTTTTCTACTTTAGATAAAGAAGATTATTATATCCAAACTACTTTAGTAACCAATAGCGCACAGCTTTGTGCAGTCGAACTGCAAGAACAAATAGATCGGGCATTTGAAGAAGAATTGGTTGATTTGTTTTTTATTGACCAAGAAGATGTAACCCGGATTTCTCACAAGCAGTAAAAAATCAATTTACATAACCTGATGTGAGACATTTTTTTGATACATCATCAATGGAAACTTAGACGGGGAGGTAAATTAAGTATAAAATCGCAGTTATCAAGATAAAATAATCACTATATTTTTATTAGTAATGAAATCGAAATGCTCTGTTCATAACAATTTTGCATTACAAAACCAGACTTGGATAAAACCAAGCCCAAAGTATCATTAATTAGAGATTCAGAAAATGCACCTTGACTTGACATTAAGCGGTATTCGGGAGCATTTTTAAGCATCTGTAAGCAGCACCAAAGAGGGAGCAACGCGATTTTGTGAGGTGCTAAAATCTGGGACGTATATAGCTTGTTTCAGGATGCGATCGCAACTAAAAAACCAGATTTTGTTGAGAATATAGGGGTGTAATTGAGAACTAAACCCCGATCTCACTTTTTCGCGTTGCTCCCCACCAAAGATATGTTTGGAAGGACTTGAGCTACTAATCGCAATTAAAATTCGGCGTGCGCTGACAGTAATTAGCGCTCCTAACTTCAATAATTTGGTACGTATAGTTCCAACTTGAGCGTTTTGTAGTTCCGTCCTTGCCAAACATTGCGATCGCAATGCATTCATCAAAACGTAAGCTATAGAAGAAAACCATAAACGTAATTGATTTCCTACAAATGTGTGTGTACTGGTTCTATCACTAAAAAGTTCCAATTGTTGTTCCTTAAAGCGATTTTCCATCTCGCCTCGCTTACAATATTTTTGTGTGTATAGTTGACTTGGTGATACTTTATTGGCAAGAAGAGAAGTTACAACAAAACGAATATTAGTCCCCTTCGCTCCATACTCAAGTTTCGAGACAACACGACGACTACGACTCCAAGAATCACCGAAACAGTGCTGAGTGCTGAGTAACGAGTGCTGAGTAAAAAAAGTAATAAGCGCACTCAGCACAAAAGGTTTGAAGCCCCAGCATGCGGTATGGAAAAACAAAAAAAGATTTATTTCGAGATGCGTAGCACGAGAAATAATGCGTCCTTACTTCAATCCCCTAGATTTATCTATGGGGTTACTCAGCACTCAGCACTCAGCACTCAGCACTCCTGAAGAGTTTGGTAGTCTAAAGACTTATACCAAATTGAGTTCTCAATCAGTTCAGATGCAAGTTGAGGCAGTTCTTCATCTGGAATAAATAGAGTTTCTAAAAATGAAACTATTGGTGACAGTTTTTGCTCAAACTCGTTTTCAGCCTTACTTTGTGTCGCTATAGTCATCTGAATTAAACGACTATTTTGCGCCAATCCAAAAACGTAATCAACTCCGGTTTGGGACTCACACCATCCCATGATATTTTCCCTGGAATAGGCACTATCTCCACGTACTAAAATCTCAACATTTTTCCATTTTTGACGTATTTGTTTAATAACTCTCTGTAATTCTTCTAAGGCTCCTCCTGCTGGGTCTACATTAGAAGGGCGAAGTTTGGCTGCCAATAAGTGTTTTCCACAAAAAATATAAAGTGGAGCATAACAGTATCCTCCATAATAACTATTGAGATTTAATGTACTCTTTCCTGCTAGAATAACTGGTTCATTTTCTAGTCCAATTGTTTTTCCTAATGCTAGAGCAAACATCGGGTCATGACCCCGGATTTCTCGTGGTCATTCAAGTCTTCGTATCCCATGACTAACCCGTATATTCTTTGTCTAATTAGGTTTTCTATCAAATGGTCAATCCGATTTGGCTTTCGGTAATCTTGGAAACACTGTGCAAACTGTGATGTGATTTGCAGTTTTCTGTCTATTTCAGCAATTAGGCTTAATCCGGCATCGGATGTTACTTGTCCACCCTGGAAATTAACTACAACCGGGCGTGACTTTTCAACTGAGAATTTGAATTGTTTTGGTGTACGATCTGTTAATACTGGGGTCATGCTTTATAGCTGCTGAAATGCTTATCCTATATACATTGTCGCAGTTTTTGACCCCTTTTTTTATCTCTTTGTGAGAAATCCGGGCTCAATAGACAAAGACTTGACCGCACCATCCGGCAACCAGATATCAGCGAACTTACTACGGTTGCAACCTTTGTGATCTGTGAAATGCGACCGCAGAATGGTATTAGCAGGCTGCGACCCTAGCTTGTACTTGGGTAACTTGCGCCCCCCAACCCGTTCAATCAACAATGGTGTTGGCGCATTCCCGGCTAAAAATTTCTCCAAAGCTTGCCGTTGTTTAGGGAGTAGTTGGGAATCGGTCATGGTGGGGATGAGATGCGCGATACCTTCGGCACACTTCGTGAACGCCTCGTACCAACTGCAAGGTTTAGCTCCCGAAGGTAAGGCAACGCGACAACCTCTACTGGCAACCAGAACTAACCGCCGCCGCGCCTGGGGCAGTCCAAAATCAGCCATATTCACCACGCTGCAATCGACCGAGTACCCCTCTTGCTCCAAAGCTGACAGGATAATACTGAAACTCTGACTGTTCTGATAGCGCGGCACATTTTCGAGCGTAAACACCCGTGGTTGCAACTGTCGGATGGCTTCAGCTACTGCGATCGCTGCACTCAAATCGTCAGCCGTTTCAATGCCTTTTCCTGCCTTAGCTGTGTGAGCTTGGCTGAAGTTGGCACATACTGGGGAGGCATGGAGGTAATCGGGGCGGCGGGGAAAACCTAGAAATCCTAACCGTGCTATTTCTTGGACTGTTAGTTGGATTATTCTACAGCCATACTCGCTAAAGTTGCGGTGATGATTGAGAGCGATCGCCCTGCTCAAGTCTGGTTTTGTGGGGTCGAACTCCACTGCAATGACTGGGCGAATCCCGGCTTGCACCATCCCCGCTTCTATCCCGCCGCCACCTGCGAAAAGTACTATGGCGATCGGGGCATCATCTGGCAGAACTGGTTTTTTATCTGTGTTATCAAAATTTTTGCAGACATCTAATTTTAGTGATGTTTTTTTGGATTTCGCTTTTTTGATAAAAGCGATGATATTCTCTCGTGTTGCCCCTTCCTGTTGCATTGAGCGAATTATAGAGACAGCGCCAGGGGGAATTGAGCCGATACTTCGTCCAATACACACTCCATCAACTCGTTCTTCCCAGTTAAAACCCCATCGCCACTGAGTCGGGTTGTCTGGGTCACGCTCACATATAACTCGTGGGTAAAAGACTATTGAACCATCAAGTAGCTTTTTCTTTTCGAGGTACGGGTATAGGCATCCTTGGCTATGCAGTTGTATGCTTTTAAGGTCGTCCTCTAAGAATTTTTCGGGTATTGCAGATAACTCAGCTATTACTGATTTAGTCATGCAGCCACCTCCATGACCAAATCATCGGGTACTTCAAAAATCCCCAACCGCCCAATATAAGGAATCGGTATAATCTCGCGTGGATTCTCCAGATGCCAATGGTATTGCCCAGCCATCCCCCAGCCAGATGCAACTTGTGAGAACTTGCAATCTACTATTGTGACAATGCCAATAACTTGACCGCGACGTAGAGAGATTAATTCTGGGATTACTACCCCCATCCCTTGGCAAAATTCTCTTGCTAGCTGGTACTCTTTCTTGGTACAGGTTTTTGCAGCATGAATGAGAATATCACCCCGGTAATTGATGGGCCAGCCTCGGTTTTCAACATTTTTGAGAGCATAAATAATTGCCCATGCCCAAGGCTGACGAACTGAAAGTGCTTTCATGGGTTTTAAAACTCCAGCAATTGAATGTATGCGTCTTTCTTCCGCGATCGCTGGATGTGGATGTAGCTTTGAACGCAGTCCGTTGCAGATTGTGGCGATAGCTCCAAGTTCTATTAGGCTTGAGAGAAATTATGTTTGTGTCATCATAGAAAAGGGTAAAAGGTGGAGTTGAAAGGGATTATGACTTCTTCAAGTCAGCCAGAAAACATCAGTAGTAGATTAGATGACATTGATACTCGCCTGGAAGAACTAGGTGACGAACTAGATTTAATTCGCACAATACAAGACGGCAGTCGCAGAGAAACACGGAGTAACTCACAAACTGTTGCTCGATTAGAGCGCACAGTAAGGGAACTAAGTGATATTGCTCGTTTACATCAAGAAGGCTTGCGTATTGCACAACGTGAAGCCGAACGCGATCGTCTTGAGTTTCGAGAAGCTCAACAGGAGTTTCGAGAAGAAATCCGCCGAATTTGGGAATATTTACGCGATCGCAACGGCGGCAGCAGTACACCCAATTAATTAACTCCATCGCCTTCACCTCGCCAAGTTCAAAAATTTCGATGTAGATAAGTCGCACAACATGGTCGCAGTGCCGAGTTTACCGTAAAGGCGGTTTTTCTCAACAATCAACTCAATAGTGCGTTCTCGCTTCGAGTTGCCGAAGGCATCGCTTGGGTCTTTTGTGTAGACAGCATCGCGGTAAAGCATGATTAACTGGTCACAAACCTCAAAGATTTCGCCAGAGTTACGAAGTAAATGACGATTGGGGCGTTTATCAGCCGTTGTTTGATTCCCCCGATTAATTTGACAACCTAAGAAAACAGGGATTTTGTGAGACTTGGCAATATCCCGAATCTGACGGGTAATCTTGCCGACTTCAAAAGCCATGTTTCCGCCGGATTCCAAAGGAATCTGTTGCAAGTAATCAATAAACACAGCCCCAATAGAACCACCGAATTCGGCAATGGCACGGCGCACAGCAGAAGCGATCATTGTGGTTGTAGGGGAGGAATGCTCGTAAACCTTCCAAGGCAGTTCCACCATCTGTCCTATGCCTTGTGCTATTTGTTCCCAGTAACATTGAGTATTGGTTTGAATCATAGAAGCGTCTACGCCTGTGATTCGAGCTAGCATTCGGGCATTGAGTTGATTCTTATCCATTTCTGGAGTTACATACAGAACTGGCTTTCCAAGTTTGGTCATGATTTCGTAAGCATAAGAAATCATGAAGTGGGTTTTGCCCATGTGGGATTCAGCAGCTACTACAACTAAGCTGCTGGGGTAAATGCCACCGGTGATATTTTCCAAGTCGTACCAACCAACTTTGTCGCCTGCCATATTCCCCATCTCCAGCTTTTGAAAAAGTTCAATGCCCATGTCTTGTGCTGAGAAAACCAAAGAGCGTTCATCGCTTTGATTTTGAGTTACAGTGAAAACTTTCGCCTCAGCAAGTCCAAGGACAAGTGGTAGTTCAGTCTGCGTCTCGTAACCGAGTTGAACAATTTCATTGCCCACTTTGATTAGCTGCCGCCGTCGATATTTCTCCATCACCAAATCAGCCAAAGCATCAATGTTGACGGCTGATACAGTGCGGTCTACCAGAGTCGCTAACTTGTTTCTGCCACCAACGCGATTAAGCAGATTGTGGTCAGCCAACCATGAGGTGACGCTTAGTAAATCTGTAGGTTGGTATGTAGCATGAAGCTGGACTGCGGCTTGATAAATATCTTTGTGAGCGCTGATGTAAAAGGCTTCAACGCTTAGGCGATCGCTGATTCTGGTTATTGCTTCTGGGTCGAGCATAATTCCCCCCAAAATAGCAACTTCCGCTTCGATATTTTGTGGAGGCAAGTTGTCAAGTGACCTATCAGGGTGAAAAGAAACTACGTTGTCTTGATTGCTGTACATAATCATGCTCTAGCGTGCTAATTTTAACTGCGCTTCAACTTCTCGCAAATTCGTGGAAGAGGGTCTGGTGTTGCTCGGAACTTTTGGGGAAGAAACTGCGGCTTGAAGTTTCGCTTTTAGCTCCAGCATTTGTGGGCTGTGTTGATAATCATTGGATGGAACCCGAATGGATTGCTCTTGCTGACGGCGTATCCGGTCTTGTGCCAAGGCATCTTCGAGCGAACTGTTAGTGGTGTTTTTTACTTTGTGAGCCAAAGCAGTATGCTGTTGAGGTAGGGGTTGTTTTTCTGTTTGCAATGCTTGGTGATAACGCTGCATCAGGTTCGTCCACCCCCCTTTGGTTTTCTCCCAGGTGTTCATGACTGCGATCGCATGATCTATTTCCTGTCGTGCGGAGCGTTTCGATTTAGTGGCTAATTCAGCAGCCAGGAAGTCCACGACTATCGGGTTGAAGTTCTGGTACAAGTTATTCAGCTTTCGCTCTCCATTGCGCCAAGGTAAAACCCAGCGATTCCACTTGATTGAGTCTCTAACAAGCAGTGGGACAGAATCATCACTCATAACAGTTGGGTCTGTTAGCCAGGCATCAATCAGTTCTTTCACGTTCCGGGCTGTCTTGTAGGGACAGGTTAGTTGCGGTTTATTCGATTGTTCGGATTTGTCGAACGACCCCGCCGCAATAGTTGATCCTCTTGAGGGGTTATCGGTTTGTTGCGAAGACTCGGAATTTTTTAACAACAAAGCGGGTTGTTGTGGGGTTGGTTCTTCGAGTTCAATTTCTTCCGGGAGCAACGCGAAAAAGTGAGATCGGGGTTTAGTTCTCAATTACACCCCTATATTCTCAACAAAATCTGGTTTTTTAGTTGCGATCGCATCCTGAAACAAGCTATATACGTCCCAGATTTTAGCACCTCACAAAATCGCGTTGCTCCCGTTGCTTCATGCGCGATACTGGGGGATGACAACATCAACTGGCGACCATCGCAGTTTGGGTACGATTTGTTTGGTTGTACGGTTGATTTTCAGTTTCCTGTAATCAAGCTGCTAGACTATAAACATTGGTTGTCGGAGCTAGAAGCCAGTCGTAACCCCTTTGCTACGGTGGTAATGGCTCACGAATGCAGCAGTGCAAACCCGCAGTAATAGGTCGCAAAGGAAACAATCAAAACTGAATTTAGTGCGTCGGTTGTATGAGCAAGGATTTGAACGCGAGGCTGTTGTTAACCTTTTGGCTTTTATTGACTGGATGTTGACGCTACCATTAGATTTAGAGCGAGAATTTCAACGGGAAGTAGAACAATTAGAGGCAGAACAACGTATGCAGTACGTGACATCATTTGAGCGAATTGCCCGAATGGAAGAATTGGTGGAAGCAATAAAATTAGGCTTGGAACTCAAGTTTGGCCCTGAAGCATTAAACCTAGTGCCAGAAATTTCATCGTTGGAAGACGTTGAACTATTAAGAGCAGTGAGAAATGGGATAAAAACAGCAACTACAGTCGATGAATTGCGTCAAATATACCAGTCCTCTACAACTGACAATCTGCTAGAAAATTAGCATTGAAGAATTTAATATTTAGTTTTCTAGGTTCAGTACACTTTAAGTGCTTAAATTAGTTCTAATTAAGCACTTAACGAAGTATCTCCATCACGTTCCTCAACAGGCTGATCAAACTTCAGAGCCTCATCACCCCAACAATCCCAGCCGTCCCTAGACTCGCGTGCGAACATCTCCAGTTTGGTTATGTCTGGACACAGTCAGTAGATCACAAACTTTTCCCCCAAGAGCGATCGCTAGAAAATTTTGTAGTCTGTAATACTTTTTATCAGCCACCGTTTAAGCAAGTATGTTGGTTATCTATAATATTTGCTTATATCCAGGCGATAACTTAGTTTCTGAGAACTAACCCGATGGAAGATAAATGCTTTCAACGACTTCATGTATTTTTTCAACAGCTTGACGTAAGAAAGCCAACATTTGTTTGAGGCTAAACAGTTTACGGTAAATTAATCGTCCACCTTTCCTGGGTTGACTAATTTTTGCCCAGATGATATCTAATATCGTTACCAGACGGAACTTTTTTCCAAGTTTTAGCTGTATTTTCAATACTGTCTCCACTACTAGCAGCTTTTATTAAAATCTCAAATAGAGTTTTTTGGTCGCAGACACCAGTAGTTTCAATGGAGAAATTTTCTGACTCTACACTTACGACGCTGTTGGTCGTTTGCACGATGCCCAACTTGCTCGCATGGGGGGGGATTTTACTCCAACCTGTAATGATGCCACCGCGTACAAATCGCACTGATTTGGTGCTACTAATTGACCAGGAAGGCTCGATGGTGCCGTTTCACGATTTATCGCGGCAGTTGGTGGAAACGGCACAACGGGGAGGACGATTGAGAACAACCAATGTATTTTATTTTCACGACTACCCTGACGAATACTTATACCGTCATCCGGCAATGCTTGATGCCAAGGCTGTTTCTGAAGTGTTGGAGCAAATTGGCGACCGAGCGGCAGTATTAATTATTAGCGATGCTGGCGCAGCACGGGGGAATTTTGACCAAGAACGGGTTGATAATACTAAGGCATGGATTGAGCAATTACAGCAATCAGTGCGTTATTTTGCTTGGCTCAACCCGATGCCTACTGAATGCTGGCGGCAAACTACTGCTGGGGAAATTGCTCGTTTTGTGCCGATGTTTGAAATGAGTTCGCAGGGAATGAATGCGGCAATTAGTGTGTTGCGGGGTCGATATATTGTATGTAGTAAAAGAGTTGGATGAATCTTTATGCTTTTAGAGTTAAGACAATTGAGGATTCAACCGGGACAGCAACTGTTACTTGAGGACGTTAGCTGGCAGCAATTTGAAAATATTTTGGCGGAATTAGGAGAACATCGCGCTGCCAGAATTTCTTATAGTCATGGTTTTTTAGAAATTATGGTTCCCTTACCCGAACATGAAAAAGCCAAAGAAATTATTGGCGATATAGTCAAAATTTTACTGAATGAACTAAGTATCAATTATGATGCTTTAGGTTCAACCACCCTAAAAAACGAAAAAATGAGTCAGGGAGTAGAACCGGATACTTGTTTTTACATTCAAAATCAAGCGGCAGTTATTGGTAAAAATCGCATAAATTTAAGTGTAGACCCACCCCCAGACTTAGCCATAGAAATTGATTTAACTTCTCGCACGCTATTGGATAATTACCAAATTTTGGGAGTACCAGAACTTTGGCGATATGGAAAACAAGGCTTACAAATTAACGTCTTACAAGGTGGAAAATATGTAGAGTCAAATTTTAGTCCTACTTTTCCAGATATTCCGATAATTGAGCTAGTAAATCAATACGTCCAGCAAAGTCAAGTTGTTGGTAGCAGCCAAGCAATTCAAGCTTTTAGAAATTGGCTGCGGGATAATATTTAATTGTGCCTAATAATTCTTTAATGGACAACACTTGGCGGTCGATGGCTTGGTTGTCGCTCTGATTGCCCATATCCTCAATAGAGACAGTATAAATTATCCGTCTTTCCAGCCCCCTGCTGACTAGCGATCGCCTATTCTTTTCCGATTTCACATACTGCATTTATTGTCTTTTTTGTCAATGCGTAAGTTCTGATTCCCTCATGAAGGTACTGCTTCCGCCACGCCTGTTGCCCAAAATGAAGAATGTTTAAGTTCAGCGATCGCTAATCAGATACAGGGGCAAGCAGAACAAATTAATCCCGCTTCGTTGATGGTTGAAAATTCAGTTTCGGGTGTAGAAATCAAAGCAGTTGATGAGAGTGAAAGTTCCGCGCCACCCGTGTCACAAACTGAAAAATGGTCGCATGAGGCGATTGTTGCAAGGGCAAATATGCGACCGGAGCGGATGCAGAAACTGAAAGTTGCGGCGAATTCAGGGCAGAATCCGGGGTTTGATTTTTTGCAGGAGTGTTGGAGTGATGATCCTGCTTTGCAGATTGTGATCAAGAAGCTGCTGGTGAAGTTTCCGCAGTGGGGGTTGGTGGCGGCGGATGGTGGGCTGGTGAAGTGGGAGGAGTAGCGATCGCTCTGTGCTATAAAGATTTCTTAGCAGGATTAGTATAAAATTTGCTCCAACTCAATCATGTAATTTGAAATACTCCAACAGAAATTAGCTGTGATAGCAAGCCTAAATCTGGTATAAAAGATGTGAGAAAAATCGTCGTGTTAAAAAACTTGAACTATATTATCTTCGGCGAAAAGAATGTAAAATGAATGCAATTGATAAACATCTAAAAGATTACAGTCGTTTCTAGATTTAGATGTAGTCCTCGCGTTCCTGATGTTTTTTGAAAAATAGACCACTAGGAGTCATAAAGCATGATTTATAGGGAAAATAAAACTTTTCTGGTGAGCAAGTTATGACTTATTCAAAAACAGTTAATTTAAATAGTCAGGGTTGGTACTTAGGCACAAACCCTTTAACTTTGTTAGGTACATGGACTAACGATGCAGATGTAGTTAGAGTCAAGACTACTTGTATTTATGGTATCCAGGTTCTCTCCACCAATATTACTGTAAATACTTTAGGAGGTAACGACACTATTACTGGCACTAGTACTAGCACAAAAATTGATAGTGCGGGCATCTTTAATAATGGCATCATCGATACCGAAGATGGTAAAGATATCATCTGCGGTATTAGCACTAGTACTAAAAATCGTAGTAATGGTATCCGTAACAACGGCACCATCAATACTGGTAACGATAACGACACTATTATTGGTAATGGTAGTAGCGTTAACCTTGGTAGTAATGGTATCCGCAACGATGGCACCATCAATACTGGTAACGGGAACGATACCATGATTGGCACTGGTGACTCCTTAGTAGGCATCTTGAATTACGACGGCATCATCGATACAGGAGATGGCAACGACACCATCACTGGTATTGGCAGTAGCGGTATCTCTAACCTGTCCGGCACCATCAAGACCGGAGATGGCAACGACACTATCACTGCAACTGGCACTAAAGACACTGGCTTTCAAAACTATTTTGCTACCACTGATACTGGTAACGGGGACGATACAATCACTGTCACTGGCAGATTCATTGGACTGAATGGCGGCGGTATCTATACTGGTAACGGGAACGATACAATCACTGCAACTGGCACTAAAGATACTGGTATCTTTAGTACACCTAACAGCTTTATTAATACTGGTGATGGGAACGATACAATCACTGGCACTAGCAATAATACAGGTATCACCAGCTTAGGAATCATTGATACTGGGGAAGGTGAAGACATTATTATTGGACAGGCTACAGCAGCAAATGGTGGTGATGCCCACGGAATTTTCGGAGACGGAACAATCAAAACTGGCTCTGGCAACGATCAAGTCACTGCAATTAGCAGCATAGATGAAGTTCAACAGAAAGTCTCTATTGGTGGTGGAATTACTATTGAGTTAGACAGTGGTAATGACTGTTTCAAAGGGTTTGGTAGTGGAACTGTTAATGGCGGAACAGGTTTTGACACACTAGACCTGAGTGTTTTCAATCGCTCTCAACTAGTTATTTCTGGTATAAGCTCAGATAATACCCTAAACTCGGCTAATCTCACCTTCAATAACAATGGAGATGCTATTACCCTTTCTACAACTGGGTTTGAAAGTTTTATCTTTGCCGATAGCGCTTTGTATTACAGCAGTTTGGCAAACGCAGCATAAGTAAAGCTTTTTCTAGCCTCGTCTGAAAACTACCACCTAGTGATTTACCAACCCAATTTTGCCGTGTAGATCGAGCAGGGGAAGCAGAGGGAGTGTGACACGCCATGCTGTCTGTACCGTTATTTCTTTCTGTATCAACCTAGTGGACTTTAGTAGCAGTTCTGAATTCCCACTGGTTGCATTCTGACGGATCTATTCACAATAGCTGAATTCTTCTTCAATCATTCTGAAAATTGTAACAATTCGCCAAAAATCTACATAGATTATAGTGGTATAATTTTTTTGTATTTGTCAGCGTTTTTCTCAACTCTTATTTTAACAAAAGTATTGAATCCTTAAATAAAATTTAAAACTCCCATGAACAAAATATCGCTTAACTACAAAGCCTCAATTATTCCTCTATTAGGTGCAATAATAGTCACCAACGGATTTTTCTCCACAGTATCGGCGCAAAATATTTCTGCTCCAGACACTACTGATTCTGTTGCCGCCACTGTCGAAAATCAAGAGTTTCCCCAATGGGGATATTACACGGTACGGAGAGATTTTCGCAGATGTGCTTCTCCAATATGCGGTGGATATTTCATTAAGCAGGTAAACTTGAAAGCTACTCCTTGCTTAGATGGTATTTTTCGCTCCGAATGTTATGTGTCTGCAATTGATTGGAGTTCCCTGAAAGTCCCACCTTCCCAACTGGTAAAAATTCAAAATGATAGTGGTAGCCGTGTGATTCTCAGAGGTAATATCGTTCCAGTAACATTTCCTCGATTCGGTGAATTTGGGAATTTGAGAGTAAAAGAAGCTTTCTATGCCGCGACAAATGCTCCAGCAAAAGGTACTTTTGTGGCACTAAAAGACAATGGCATTCGTTGCATCACAACTCCTTGCTTCTCCACAGATAATCTGGTTCTAAATAAGCCGAAGATTTCTCAAGTTTCGTCAATCGATTTGAGTCAAACGAGTGCAACACAAAAACAACTTGACGCAGCAACAAGCGAAATTTTCGATCAAGGTTTGATTGCTGTAGGTAAAACTGAGGTAGTAGAAAACGTAGATCCAACCAAGAGAGATACTAAGTTTGTGGCTACACAATTTTATTTGAGAGTGGAACCGAACTAAAGAAATAAGGTTATCTTTGCCACTGGCTCATCCTAAAACTGTGCGATCGCCTATCTCAAAGAAGCGTTACGCACTTGGAAGGGAGTCAAGTCAACGGAAGCCGTGTTTGTGGCAGCTTGCAAGGAAGGGAGGAAGCCGGAGGCACAACAGGCCAAGTCTACTGTGATCGCTCCCTTTAAGTGGGCGAGGCGGCAAAGGATTGTAATTGGGCTGTCTGGGAAAACTGTATAGGGTGGCCGCCGAGATACGTGCAAAATGGGACACGTTGTAAAGTTTTGTAAAGAAAGACGGTTGAAATCATTGATTTGTAGAGATTTTGAACCAAAACTAGGTTCAGTCGAGCCAGAAATTTTGGAAGCGATCGGGAGATAGTTCTGTGTAGCGAATAGTGTGTTGAATATTCTTGTGTCCCAGATAAGCCTGAATAGCTCTAGTGTCATAACCTCTAGATGCCAGATAAAACCCACAGGCATGACGTAACATATGCGGATGCACCGATAACGCTAACCCAGCAAGAATGCCAGCACGACTAAT
Source organism: Nostoc commune NIES-4072 (assembly GCF_003113895.1). NCBI lineage: Bacteria > Bacillati > Cyanobacteriota > Cyanophyceae > Nostocales > Nostocaceae > Nostoc > Nostoc commune. The sequence continues at coordinate 22,282 of NZ_BDUD01000003.1, forward strand.
AATGTTAAAGGCTGTGGCAGCAGCCATCGGGGTACCACGCTCAGAAACAAACAGGTAAGGGGAATTAGGATATGAGCGTTGTAGTTGTCGCAGCCACCTCAACTCTTTGGCACGTAACGGATGCGTTGAACTGATACCATGCTTGAGTCGATTGACATAGATCGTGCCACTAAAAAAATCTACCTGCTCCCATCGCAGTGCTACTAATTCTGATACCTGGAGACCGTGACGATAAGCCAGTAGAA
>NZ_BDUD01000004.1 GCF_003113895.1 Nostoc commune NIES-4072
AAAGTCTAAAATGGTTAGCTTTTTCGGTAGTGGATGCCCAAATAATGCACCCATCCCCTCTAGTACAACTTTCAGCACTTCTACTTTCACGTCTGATTGTTTGCCAGCAAGTATTGGCTTATATTCGCCATTGAGTACTTTTTGTAATTCTTCAGCCAGACCAACGTCATGTAAGCTAACAACTAATTTTAAGTGCCAAGCCTTACGATGTGGCAGATGTGCCAATGCACCCAACAAAGTCAACAACGCGTTATTGACTTTATTTTCATTATTGTCGGTGTTGCGGTCAAAATAATTCCCTGTGCGGTAAGCAGACTCTCCGACTGTGTAAGCAGTGCCGTTAAAAACTACACGCCCTGGAACATCTTCCATCTCGGCATTGCTTATATAGCTGGGGACACGAACTACTTCAAAGCCATCGACTAAAAGTTTAAGGCTTCCGTAACCGTTATCGAAACCCGCAGGAAAAATTTTTTGTAAGGTGTGAATGTTAGACATAAATACAAAGGTAATACACTTTGATTTGTGAAAATTATCTGTTCAGGTAATTTGGGGGAGCAGAGGGGCAGAGGGGCAGGGGAGCAGAGGAGAGAATTAAAACAGTTCTTAGTGTTTACTATTTACTGTTCAAAATGGAGAACTCGGACCTTCAGCAGAATAATTAGTTTTTCTTACACCGATAACTATAATTGTTAATGCAAACAATTTTCTCTTGCTCCCCTGTTCAAGAGCCTTTTTTTCTCCAGACTCAAGAGTTTATCATAACCCCTTGGGGGCTAAGTGGGGCACAAAATATCAACCAGTCAAATATACCCTACTTAGCACCTATATATACCCTATATAGGGGTTAAAATGTCCCTAAAGTCCTGAACTATTGTTGGGGTATATATAGCCCCCATATATACCCCATGAGTACTTTTTAAAATCTTTCCATATAACGAATGAAAAAAAGCAGTCGATGCATATTTTACTTTTCTGCCCAAGGTGAAGGTATCGCCGTAGTCGAAAGTACTTCCCTTGCTTGCAGTCTAATCGCTGTTTGCTCACAGTTGGGGCATTTTACCTTTGTGAAAATCACTCTTTGGTCGTCCTTTGTACTCGCCCATTACGGGTTCTCCGGTGTACTCGCTAATTATCCCCTGCTTGCAGTGGTAGCACTCGAATATCACACGCCCTATCTCCGAGTTGCAATCCAGGAATTGCATGTGCTGACAGGGTTCTGGCGGTAATTCTGGTTCTTCGGGGCGGTCTTGAAAGGGTATATAAGGTTTGGTTGCTGGTGGTGAATCTATTTTTTTCTTGTTGCGCTTGCCAGTCACCTGCGGCTCAACTTTTGGCGGCTTTAGGGGTTTTTCATTGACAGGAACATGGCTGGGCTGTTGGCCAGTTGTGAGTTCTTCCAGCAACTTGCCATCATCTGGGGTAGGGTGAAACTCAGGAATTTGGTTGCTAGACTTTGGTTGTTGTGGTTTAGATGGACGCTGGGTAGATTTCATCAACACCTTTACTTGAATTTAGCTTGACTGGTGAACTCCCGTATTCTACACACCAATTCCCTTGTACAACACTTTCTCCTGAGCCAGAAATAGCCTTGTCCTATCAAGTTTATATTCAGTACTATTCATCAACTTTTCCTACTAACTCTTCCAACTGAGAGAGGGGAGCAACGCGATTTTGTGAGGTGCTAAAATCTGGGACGTATATAGCTTGTTTCAGGATGCGATCGCAACTAAAAAACCAGATTTTGTTGAGAATATAGGGGTGTAATTGAGAACTAAACCCCGATCTCACTTTTTCGCGTTGCTCCCAACCAACAGTTGCACCAGTTATGAGGGTTTGAACCTCTTGTTTTACCTCATCCCCAGTCTTTAACCCGTACTCTTGGGTAATTTGTTGCCTAATTTCGGGATTTTTGGCCAACTGATAAATAAACGCTATTTCATCAAAGCCTTGCTCTGTCCGTCGCTGCAATGAACGAACGTCAAGCTCACTGGTTATTTCATCGAACAATTCTTGCTCAAACTCGTGAACCGCCAACGCTTGAGCAACAGTCTTGCCTGCCACAATATCCAAGAATGCTTTAAAAGTTTCCCGACTGACTCCAGCAAGATGTAATTGTTCACTCACACTTTCTATGGCATGAGTTTGTATATTCGCTAAATTGCTCTCACCTCCTAACAGCTTTGATTGGTCGAGAGTTGTTTGCGCTAAACTAAACAACTTTTCTAAGCGATCACAAATGTCAATACTAAATTCTTTTGCGTCATCTTCTACATCTTGGTTAATATCTGGGTCGGACTTAGCCAACTCCTGTAAACCAGCAATGATTTTTGCAGGAGCGTATTTTTCACCCAGTAATTCAAACAAATCTTGACGGCTGAATTTGTCTTGAGTTTCAGACATTTTGTAATTCTCCTGTTAATGATTGAGTAAATCTGATTTGTTCAGTTTCAAATTCTTTAATCGTGTACTCTGACTTATTGGCTTCCACGATTGACTTCGCTATTTCAATCTTGGTTGTGCCTTGGTCTAAATCTCCAAACACTTCGCCAATTTTACCTAGTACCCAGACCTGATATGGACGAATTAATGGCGCTCTGAGTTTTTTTTCCTTCGCCATCTTCTGCATTTGAATTCGTGATAATTTATACTGAGGGATTGTTTCAGCCACTTCTGCCCAACGCTCCCATGTACGATAGCAAATATCCAAAACTCGCAACATTTTGGCATTAGTTATAGGTAAAACCAAAGGATTTAACCCGGAATTAGTGGTCTTTTGGCTAAAAAGTTGTTCTCTCCATGCTTGGTTCATCAATAAATAGTCAATAGGTAGTCAAGAGTGTAAAAAACATAGTTAATATCCGTGTCAATTCCGTATGATTTTGATGTCATATTCTCTATTAATTGATAGTGAATTAACTGTGATTGACCTGACTTTCCTACAATAAAAAAGCCACTCGCAATCTTCAAGGGCTTTTTCGGATTTCGTAGAGTTTTCTGTTTTAGCTAAATTTGAATATTCCGCGAAACTTGTTCAAAAATTTTTTGCTGTTCATTCACCAATAAAGCGATCGCCCACTTTGGTGGCTCACTATAAAACCATTTGCAAATTGTCGCAGTCGATGGCGGGGACAGTTCGGCCCGGTGATACCATGCAGCAATAAATGGCTCAAGCAATCTAACTGCTGTCGAGACAAATTCATAGTCTCCAAGCCGGGTGTGTAACCCTGCTAACTTGACTGCCTTAACTGCAATTTCTTCCAGTTTATTTTTCGGCTGGTATTCGTCTTCCGACAACAAAAAAAGTTCACTCTTGCGATTGAACTTGTCTTCTAATGTTCGTACCATGTTTAAGTACCCTCCTATGGGATTAGCGTCACAAGGAGCGGAAACAGCGATCGCTTACCTTGGCCGGGGGCGATCGCTTGAAGCTTATTTAAAAATGTTATCATAACTCCTCGATATTGATATAAACTTAGAGCAGGTTGAGTTAAATTTACCTCATGCCTCATGGCGTATCAATTTTCACTTTCTCGTTACTACATCACTCCCGATCATGACGAAAAGCTAGAAGCTTTCAGCAATGCTTCAGGAGACTCCCGGCAAATGCTGATTATGCAATACACCAGAGGGTGGTTAGGGCGAAATCGCCCTTATTACACTCAATTGGCAGTATTGGATTTACAAAAAAGGGAAATTGCCCCTTCCCTTTGGGCAAATATAGTTCTAGAGCAGGGATTTAAAGGTTTACCACCTTACACTAGCCCGATATTAGAGCATGAAATCCCTAAAGATCCTTTGGCGCATATAGTTTTGCCAGATGATGTAATTGAAAAACAAAGTAATTACTTTCCGCTCACACGGCAGAATTACCTGTTACTGAGGACGGCAATTCATTTTGATGGCTCCAGCGCAACTAAATTTATTTCCAAAATAATTCACGAGCAGCTGTGCCGCAATTGGGATTCACTGTATGCCTCTCAGGTAGACGCAGAAACGAACGATGATTGGTTAAAAGGAGAACTTTAAATGGTCACAACACCTATAAATACTGAACTTACTTTAGAAAAAGTAAAAGTAGCTGTTGATGCTATCCTTCAAGTTTTGGGAACTCCCGAAACTGAACTACATAGTAAAGCTCTGGCTGCTTTTAACAGTGGCGATCATCAAACCGTCAAGCGACTTGCTTCGACTAATTTATCTGATTATTATGTCAAAGCATTGGGTTACTTGGGGGGTGCGTTAAAACTGACTCCCAATACCGATACTATCTTGGCTGAATCAGCACGAGCAGCAGCAGATTTCTCACGGGAGAGAACATTGAATCACCTCGGCAAAGCGATTGCCACTGCACTTGGTTAAAACCACTTGATTATAATATTACAGCCTCTACCTTTATATATGAGATAGGGGCTGTTTTTTGGTACTTCAAAAAGCCTTCTTTCGCTTCACCAACACTGAACGCAAGTACTGCCGACAGGCTGCTTCTCCCCGATATATGAGAATCCGCAGCGCCTGCACTTCCTGTATTGGAGAAATACAAATTTCAGCAATGGCTGGAATCAAATTCTGTTGCTTTTGCACGTAAGAAAGATGCTGCTGCTCCAACTCTTGAATCTTGGAGTTTAGCTGTTGTATTTGTTGTAATGCTTGCGTCAAGGACGATTCTTTGTTTCGAGAGCGATTGTCTAAGGTTAACGTCATTTTTTTCTCCTCTAAATTTAGATTTTTTCTGTTTACTGTTGAGTTGCCTGCTGTACATCATCAATTGCATCCACTATTTCTTCCAAAACATTGAACGCGTCATTTAGCACTACATTGTTTGATGTAGAAAAATGCTCTGACGATTGAAGCCTGCGATAATCCTTACTACTCCCCACAAGCCGCAATGTATATTGACATCCTTGCAAGATAGTCCGAATCTCTGCTGTGGTTAATTGAATTTCCATTATTGTTTCCCTCCCTAAAATTTATCTCGTTGAATACTGAGGCTTGCTCCGACTAGAGAACTTCCTAAGAAGGCGGAAAAACTGACCAGCATAGCTCCAAGACTTCTGTTTTTCTGGTACTCCCAACCAGAGATGATTATGTTGGAGTCAGCATTCGTCTCAATAATCTCCATTCCCCAGCATCCCATTGCCCCTACTCCTGAAAATCCAGTTAAGAGCAGAGAGGCAATTGCAGTTGTTTCTATGGTGCGGTCGATGAGAATCCTGGGTTTAAATCTTCTCCTAGTACGGCGGCGAAGAGACAATTTACTCTTGTGGTCTAATTGAGATTGGTAAACAACTTGTTTGTAATTAGTCATTTGGAATCCTCCAATTCAATAAAAAACCCTGCACCAGTATTGCTAATCTTTACTCTTTTTTGATTGACCAAGGTTTGAATAACTGACAAACTGAAGTTGATATGACACAATCGAGCGCTACCCCCACAATGGCGGAGATACTGTAGGCATAGTGAGGAATTGTCAGTAGGAGTGGGATGAGTGGATTTTTTCGGCATAATCTTGACTATGACTCTATGATTTGTAAATGATGTGGATTGAAAAAAATTCCTTGACCAGGTGGCATATCTGGAAAATGAACACAAACCATTCCGTGTCCTGAATACTGGATTACTGTACCTGTTTGCCCCAACCTTGGATGTTTTTCTGTCAGTGGTTTAATGACTTTGACAACTGAATTAATTGCTGGAAGATTAGCCATTTTTTATCCATTTTTCATGTTTCAGAGCGATCGCACACTGATGATTGAATGCAATCGCGCTTTCAGTTTTAATCTTTGACCTTATGCTGTTGAATCAAAGCCAGCACAATGTTTGGAGTTAAAGGACTCCAACGTGGTTGACTAAAACGTTGACCATCCCAATTAAATTGCACTAAAGAAAAATCTTCTGGTTCTTCGTTTTTACTTATTTTATTGCGAGGATAATGCTCGATAAATAGAAAATTATCCCCCAAACAGCGACGAGCCGATAACATAGTATTCTGGTATCTTCGCCAAATCAATGTAGCTAGACCCTCCGCAGAATTAGTAATGCTTGTCCCCGTGTTTTGTTCATCTAAATCTGAACATAAAATAATGCTCGGCATGGAATATGCTTGATAAATTCGCAGATGACAAATACTCTCCCAGTACTTTGGATTACTTTGCTGTAGTTCATGTCCCGCTCCTTTCCAAACGAAAATAGTGTCAAGCACTAAGCTAGGTGAATCAAGATTAATGTTTGTAGTTTGAGTAGTCATAGTCTTCCTGATCTGACATCGCAATAAGTTGTACACTCACGTCGTAGCTGATTATCAAGAGAAAGCCAATTGATAATTTCTTCAGCCCTGGCTCTTTTGATGTAAAGTCCTTGCAGAACTCTATCTCGAAGAATTTCTAATCTCGCTGCTTCTAGATAATTCTTTTGCAAAAGCAAAAGCTTGTGTTGATCATGAAGTGGATCTACTTCTGTTGTTACCTCAGAATCAAATCGATCCATAACAAACGCGCGAAGATAATCATATTCAGTCAAGAATTATTCTCCCTTTTGTATTGGATAAATTTTATTAATAATTCGAGTTTTCACCGATTCCATATTGCCATTTGAGAAAACTGACGGGAGTACAGATTTCCTGCCAATCACAAGCTCCCATTGGGGCATTCCAGTCCTGTCGGTATTCCTCTCCAAAATACCCCAGTCCCCAATGCCAATCGTCATATTCCGGCTGTGACTCCCATCCAAACCAGAGAGCAACATTTACTTTAATCAGATACAAAAACTTAATCATCCATCCGCCATCATAATCAGAAATAAAATCGTAAAATTCTTCTAGAAAGCGTTCATTTGTTAATGCAATTAAATTCATTATTGACCAAAAATTCATCGGTTTATTACCTTTTTATTATGCTGCTACCTAAAGTTTAATTGCTATCAGTAGCTTCGATGATGATAAAATCTGTTCATGTTTGATAAAACTTGTCCATGTTTGATAACACCTGTAAATTCATTGCTGAGATGTATTCTCCTGATTTCGCTACTTGGTTGTTAGGAGAACCAATTACTTTAACCAAATTAAGTCCTACAGAGTTGTCTTTGGAACCTATTCGTGCTGATGCTTTAATCTTGTTGCAATCAGATGAAGTTGTTCTCCACATTGAATTTCAGACCAAACCCGATGACGATATGCCGTTTCGGATGGCTGATTATCGTTTGAGGGTCTATCGCCGTTTTCCTAATAAACGAATGCACCAAGTGGTGATTTACTTAGCCAAAACCGAATCAGAGAAGGTGTATCAAACTACGTTCACGACTGAAAGTTTGCGACATGAATTTTCAGTGATTCGTTTATGGGAGCAACCTTTAGAAGTATTTTTGACAGCACCAGGATTACTGCCCTTTGCGGTTTTGAGTGCGACTAATAATAAGGTTGGTACATTAGAACTTGCAGCCGAAACTATTGACAAAATTCCTGAACGGCGAACACAAAGTAATATTGCTGCTGCTTGTGCAATTCTGGCTGGGTTAGTATTAGAACAAGAAGTCATTGGACGTTTATTCAGGAAAGACATTATGCAGGAGTCAGTGGTTTATCAATCAATCAAGACAGAAGGTAGCGATGAAAAAGCTCGTAAAATTGCTATCAACTTATTAGCTGAGGGTATCAGTGTTGATGTGATAGCTCGGTCTACTGGTTTACCAGTAGAAGTAGTGCAACAATTACAGCAGGGAGAATCTGAAAACCAAGAGTAATTTTGCGACTATTCCTATACTGAATCAGATCAACAAGGGCTGTATCTTAAGTCCCCATTTTTTACCTTAATCAGTGACAGTGCGGGTTGTTGGCAACAATGCCCGTGTTTGTTGTAGCTGCTTGTACTTATCCCAATTCCTGGGATTATGAGGTGATGAGATTGACTCAACAAAAATTCCCAGTTCTGAGAATTGGTATCGAAAAACTCAATAGCTGCATCAAAACCACACTGCAAAAATCTGCTGTATGATTCTTCCGAGCAAAGAATTGATTCGACAATTGCAGTCAAGAGTTTGAGGTTGGTTTCAGTAGCAGCACCCTCTTTGTGGAGCCATTCAATGGTTTCTATTAGCTGTTGTTTAGCAGAAGCCGTAGTAGATGGTGGTAATGCTGCGATAGGAATAAAACCTGTTAGCTGTTTCATGTTTGATTGGCTCAAAAATTATCTATTTCTGCAACACCTTCATCCGTTGTCGCTTTCCGTTGAGATTTGGCTTTACTGATTTGGAATTCGTTAGCTTTAATCACAGGCATTGCAGCCTCTTTGACTGCTGCTTTTGCCTGGTAATAAAGAAATTGAACTACACCGTCGGCATCTTCTTCTTCTTCGACTTGCGCCCAAAGTGAGCAGCCCAATTCGATTGATTCATAGTTGCCCAAGTTAAATTTTCTCGAATAACTAATTGAAACAGTACCGATTTTCATTGACTTGTTTTTGCTGCTAATTTATGTAGTGGCGACTCAAAGATGAATGGGAGCAACGCGATTTTGTGAGGTCAGACAAAAAAGGTGCGATGCCTGCGGCGGGCGTAGCCATCGCTAAAACTTACATTTGTGTATGGAGTAATTTTATTTGCAATTAATATACGTAATTACACGTTAAATCATCTTGATGAGATATCTCAAAAAGATTGGTAGCAAGTTATTTGACAATTATTTCCAAATATATCTGCAATAAGTCTTTAGGGCTTAGTATCAATTATGACAGAAAATAAATTAAATGCGGAATTAAAGTATAAAATTTATCAGGACGTTTCGGGTTTGATAAACGAATTAAAGATAGAATCAGAAAAATTATCCCAACTTTTAGCTATCCATTGACAACGGAGGTGCAACATAATTTCTGCGTTATCTTGAAGCCAAAACTTACTATTACCTTTCATGCGTAAATTAACAACTTGGCGAATTAAACTTTCAACTGCGCCACTACCAAGAGGTAATTTTCGAGCCGCAACTTCGTTATACTTTAAAAGCCTCTTCTTATAAGCTTTTAAAATATAATTTCGCTCTTTTACCATAATTTTACAGCGCTCTCCATTTGCTTCAGATATCAATTCACCCATCTTTCTCATTAAATCTAGTGCCTGACCTTTTTTTAAAGTTTTTCGAGCTTTTTTAAACCATGATTGACGCTGATTATCTGTGCTAAAAGCAGCATCAGCAAAATCTTTTAAATGTGATGCAGCGTGATAAAAATCTAATAATTGATAAGTTTCAGATGGGCATTTTAGCTTTTTTAATAAAGGGGGAATATGTATCCATATCCATTCTGCACCATCAGCAATTAATAACACCTGTTTGGCTTGACTTATACCCAAATTTACCAAATACATTTCTAAAATGAGGAGGAATTCTTTATAACCGGAATACGTGCCATCATTAGTAATAGGTATTGCTGATGTCCTAATTTTTTTACCTTGTTCATTTACTACATAAATTGTTAGTAACTTTGGCTCCATCCATTCACCGACAAAGCCACGACGGTTTGTTTTGTTACTGCGTCTACCTTTTTTATTGAACCTAATTTTAGTTCTTCCACCATCTACAGCGATTACAACTCGTTGGTCTTTGAGAACATTACTGTTAGATAAGTGACCCATCTCCAGATTTAATATTTTTGATTTGCGTAGATTAATACCAATTTCACCAAAAAGGTAAGTCAGGCGCTCGATTCGTTTTAAACTAACATTTATTCCCCAATCCCTTAGCGTCGAACGTGCTGCATCAAAAGAACTGGCTATCGCACCACATTTAGCAATTGTTGACCAGACTAAAGGGCTAATACCTTCTGACATCCCTAGCCATTTTAAAAACGGAAAAAATCCTTGATTTGAGGTTTTTATTTTTGGCTCATTGATCGGAGGATTATCAGATTCTTTACTTGTGGGATTCCGTTCAAGTACATAAGGTAAAGTTAAAGTTACTTCGACGTTTCCAAGTGTTACTATTTTTCGCTTTTTAGAACCATGTTTTTGTGTATTTAAATTTCTCCATCCCTGTGTTTGACTAACAGAATAGTTCAGGATTTTTGGGGATACAGAAAGATTATATAATAAAACAGCTATACATTGACCTGCTAAAATCATTGCCTGTTCTCTAATTTCTTCTTCTCGTTCTCTCAGCTTTTTTCCATCCCACTCT
>NZ_BDUD01000005.1 GCF_003113895.1 Nostoc commune NIES-4072
GACTTCAATGGTAAACCTATTATTTTTAAGGATTAATTATGGGTAAATATTTCATTAATCTAAGTGATTTACTTAATCAATCATAATTAATTTTAAAGCAAATCAAACAGCATCCCGACTACAAAAAGGTAAAATATTCACCAGATTTTACAGTTGCAGACGCGATTGCAGCTTTAGAATAACTACGAACAGAGATACAATAATGAAACCAGGGTACATTTATTTAATTCATAGTGTAGGCACATATAGATACAAAATAGGGCTAACTGTAGCACCACGGACACCAGAGGAAAGATTAAAAGAACTGAATAGCCGTCAAAGTCCCTACCCGTTGAAACTCATTCATTATGTGTTTGTTACTGACGTTTATAAAGTAGAGAAAGAAATTCATCAAGCTTGTAAGTCATTTAATGTTTATAGGGAGTGGTTTGAATTTACAAATAACGCATATTTGCAACAAGTTATTCAGTTAATGGAGCGTAGTAATGTAGCGCAAAGACCAAATAATAATTATCAGGATTACAATCAATATCATCAAAAACTAAGTGTTTCTTTGCCTATAATTCCTAGAGATATTGAACGTGCAAGTCAAGAGAGAGAGGAAATCCCAAAATATTTAATATCCAGACGATATGAACCCCACAATCGGTTGAGACAAGGCATAGTCGGGGAGAAAAACAAGAAGAAGAAAATTAAGAAAAGGGAACCTACTGTTTTAGGTAAAGTTTTCAATAATAATTTTTTATTTTTAGTAGCAATAGTCATTTGTATTATTTTATTTTTATATGTTGTGAGTAGATTGATTTAAAAGTGCGTGAATGGGATGATACAGCAAGGGTTTGAAGCCCTTAAATTTTAGAAACTTCAATTGATACAGTTTTATCCCTAAGTTAAATTTTTCGTTTCAACTCTTAGTAGCGGTTACGTCCACCGCCACACCGCCACTGTATCCTCCCCGGTTCCCACCAGATGAACCTCTGTCTTCTCTGGGTTTAGCCTTATTCACTCTCAGGTCACGGCCACACGATAACGCTTTCTGAACTGCAAGAGATGCGATCGCCACCATCGAAGCGATCGCCACCGGCTCATGGCGGTTACGCCATCGCACACTCTTGTTTCAAAGTTTGTCCCGGCTTTTCTGCCTTGACATCAATACCTCTATCAAAGCCGCACGATCAGAGTTAAACGACTCTAAAAGTTGTACTAAAGCTTCTTCTACAATCACTTCTTTATAAGGAGCATGAGCTTTTCCTAGCTCTAACTGGAGTGTAAGGTGCAGTTTGTCTAGCTGATGCAGCACCTCTTCACTGATTTGAAATGTAGATTTACGCAATGAAACTTTTTCTACGTTGACTTGTTGACTTGTTAAAAAGTTAGCTTTCTCGCTTGTTGAATTACTGTTTGGTTGAATGATTGGTGTGCTATCTGGCTGACTTGTTGAAGCGTCAAATGTATATTCACTCTTGGATTGCTGCCTTGTTGACTTGTCAGCTTCTTGACTAGTTGACACTTCATCTTGATGACTTGTTGACTTGTCAGATTTTCGACTTGTTAGTAATTTATCTGATTGACTGGTTAACTTGTCAGCTTCTTGACTTTTTAGTAGTTTATCTGGTTGATTGGTTAACTTGTCAGCTTCTTGACTGGTTGACACTTCATCTTGCTGACTTGTTGACTTGCTAATTTGCTCAAACCCAGCTAGAACTTTATCGGTCGAGGACAACGGATCATTATCATCATTTAATCTGGCGCGTCGTTTTGTCATCTGTCTTTTCACCTTAATTAGATTGCAGCAATTAAATTAGCGATTAACTGGTAAGGCTGCACTAATTTGGGGTCTTTAGCATAGATGTGAATGGGTTCGCCTGCCAGATTTGACTCAGAGAACTTGATTGACTTCGGAACGGCTTCAAATATCTGAATGTTTTGTAGTCTCTTATTTAAGGAGGCTAAGACATCTTGAGTCATGACCGTATTTTCAGCCATTGTTGGCAATACTCCCAGTATTTGTAATTGGGGATTAAGACGTTTTTGAACACTTGCAACTGTTTCCAACAGTGCAGCCAGCCCTTTTAAAGCGAAAAATTGACACTGCACTGGGATAAGAACTGCATCCGCAGCTGCCAAGGCATTAACCGTTAACAGTCCCAAAGAAGGTGGACAGTCAATTAAGATGTGATGGAATTGCTTGAGTACGGGAGCTAGTCGCTCTTTAAGGATGTAAAAGTTACCTACTTTCATGAGTATCTCCGTTTCTCCCTTAGCTAAGTTGATGTCAGCAGGCAGTAAGCTGAGTCCAAATTTAGTAGAAACTACTCCATCGATGACTTCTGCTTTTTCTGTAATTACGTCGTAGCAGCTAATCTGGTCGTCAGCCACTTCCACCCCCAGCCCTGTAGTGAGATTGCCTTGAGGGTCAAGGTCAACAGCGAGGACAGTATCCTTAAGAGCCAGTAGTCCCCCTAAAGATATAGTGGAGGTAGTTTTAGCTACCCCTCCTTTTTGATTTGCTAGTGCAATAATCATTGAATTTTAGGCCAAACATTTTGCCTATGAGCTTACTGGCAAGTCATTAATATAGCAAGTTAGGTTTACAACCAGGCAACTTGCTAAAAAGTTGGGTTGTCAACCAGCTAACTTGTTGGCAAGTTAGAAAGTTATGCTCCTGCCCTGTATGCTAGATGTAGAAGTGTTAAAAAAGACTTCAGAGTAAATCTTGTCTTGAGGTGACAGGATATGGATGAAGTTGTAAAAAAAGTAGCTGCATTGGGTTTGCCTGGAGTAATTTTGGTAATCACAATAGCAACAACAGGGTTGACAGGTGCTGCTGCTATCATCGCAGCTTTAGCCTTTCTGGGTGGGCCTGCGGGTATGCTGGGTGGAATTGCTATTTTGGGACTGACAAGTTTGATTAGCAATGCACTGGCGAAAGTAATTCTGGAAAGTTTCTTAATAAGTATTTATAGCCAGAGACGGCAGACTGAACCACATACAAAGCTTCTTAAAGAAATTGATTTTTTGCTATTGTTTGACCTGAACCTCAAAGAAAGGCTCAAAGCTACAGTAAAAACTTATACAGTAAATATCGCTAAAGAGGTAATGGTTATTTTAGAGAATGTCCCAGGTATGACTCGCGCACACCATAGAGATTTTATAAGTTCTCATCCAATTATGAGGCTTAGGGATGGAACAGTAGTGAGAACATGGAAAAACCCTGTTGGTGTTGACCATGTTTTTTTAGGTGATCGCAATGACAGAATGATTTACGGCGGGTTTGTTGGTTGGATTCACAGTGAAGGTTTACAACAGGCGTTAACTCGTATTAGAAGAGACTTTACTTAAGGAGCATTAATTAGTAACGCGTGGTCAGAAAAAAACCGAACCGAAAAACAACGGAGCGAAATTAAATTTTAAGCAAACGCTTATTCGCAGATGCGAATAAGCCGTGGGATTATATAAATGCAGCCTGGACGTATTTATCATGGCCCCCAATTATTAGTGGACATCAACCAACAGAAAGAACAATTTAGCAACGCATATCTCCAAGCCATCACCAGTGTTGCAGGTTATTCTCTCTACAAACCAGCCGTAGACGACGACAGCGTAGACTGGGGAATAGCAGCCACAGGTCTTATGGGGCGCATCCGTGCGCCTCGCTTAGAATTGCAGCTAAAATCAACATCAAGGGATGTCCTCAACGATAACGCTATCCGCTACTCTCTCAAACTGAAAAACTACAATGATTTACGAATGGTTGACTTTGCCGTTCCTAGAATCTTAATTGTAGTTTTACTTCCCGACAACTTAAGCGAGTGGGTGCAACAATCAGAAGAAGAACTTTGTATGAGGTATTGTGGCTATTGGTTATCGCTCTTCGTCATGCCCGAAACACGAAACACATCGACTGTAACTGTCACCATGCCAAGAAATAATCAATTTACAGTCGCTGCTCTCCAGTCAATTATGCAAGGTATCGGTCAAGGAGTACAACCATGAAAGTTACTGTGCAAGATGCGGAAATTATCAAAAATATAGAACTACAACAACTGAGAGAGTATTTACAATCTCACGGTTGGCACGAAGACAGACCTTTTCTTGATAATGCCACAATCTGGCACAAGGAAGCACAAAAAGGAGAATTTGAAATCTTACTACCAAGCACAAAAAATTTAGGAGATTATCTTCCGAGAGTTCGTGAACTTATCGAAACAATAGCAGATTCCGAAAATCTTTCTTACCTCGAAATTTTAAATGAATTTATTAAAAATTATCCTCATTTAAAAATTCAAGGCTTTGTCACGCAAATTGCAACTCCTAACGCAGATAGATTAAGTGGCGAAGTTACCATTGTTTGTCCAGTTTTTGAGAAATTACGCCAAATCAAAATTGAACTGCTCGACCATGATTATATTTTGGCAATAAAATCTTATCAAGAACGCTTACCTGTAAGATGTACGGGTGATTTAGTTAAAGAAAATAATATTTTTATTTTGAAAAATCCACAAGAATTTCAAATTGAAAATATTTGAATACCATTCCCTTGCAATCGTGACTTAGTAAATAGAGACAATCCGCCGTAATGTCACAATTGATTGGACTGTAAAAGAGAGTTTCAAAGCGAATCTGCTCAACCTCAAGGAGCAAAACCATGCCATTTGACATCAATCAACTCAATAATCTCGACTACGACGAAGCTGAACCCCTTCTTGCCGACTACATAGATGGTGTAGTCGAGCAATTCGCCAAGTCTCCTGAAGGAGAAGCTTATGCCCAAGAACACCCTGAGTTCGGTGGATGGATTGCCACTTTCAAAAGACTTGTCCTACATCTACGAAGGATTCACCCTGCCCAAGATGACTAAGGCAGACGCACAAATCGTTATGGAACATATTCTTCCGCGCAAGCTCACGCTGATGCACAGATCAGAAGCAGAGGATGCCATTTCAGAACTGGTCGCCTTTTGGAACTTCTTGAAGCGGGAGTATAACTTTCGTAGTGCCGGGGCAATCGCAACCTACCTTGCCAAAATCGAAGGCAAGTTCACAGACTGGATGTTTGATCCTGCGAAAGGGGGTATGGCAAAAAGTTTTATTACGAGTGGGATGCAAGCCGGGTTTGACATGACGAGCGAAGAAGGGATAGCAGCCTTTCAAAAAGCTTATAACCAGCAAATCCTAAGAGAAGAACCAAACAACTCTTTTCTTCAGCAATTAGGCAGTCTGTTCACCGGCTCAGAAAGAGAAGCACAGGAAACTGTGTCTAGCTCCAAATCCTCTAAAGAAAAACCGAAGACCAACACAAAAGGATTTGATTCACTAGATAAAGGCAAGAAATCTAAGGGCAAGAAAAGGTAATTAATCTGAAGTTAACACCATACTTTCAACCTCATCTTTAGGTCTTTTTTAAATCAATTCTGATATTGAGTCACTCATCTGCTTTTGCAAACGCTGGCGGTTATCATCATATTTCAATACCGTCTGCACTTGGGCGTGCCTGCTGAAGCGTTGGGTAGCACGGTAGTTCCCATTATTCAGATCCAATACTGTAGTAATCGCACTATGGCGGACACGATGCGGTGACATCTTCTTAGTAATTCCGGCTTGCTTGCATAGCCCATCTACCAGTCGCCTGATTGCCTCCCCGGTTAATCTCGCTCCATTCTTGTGGTAAGCCAGCACAGTAAAAAGCGGGTCATCGCCACGTTTTTTCTTACTGGCTTTTATCCAACTGGCTAGAGCCTCGGCGGTTTTGTCCGATAGGTCAAGAATTTCTTTCTGGCTACCCTTACCTTTACCCAGAATAAAGAGCGTTTTCTCCTTGGCGTTAAAGTCACGCACATTCAAATTAACTATCTCATTCCGACGCAAGCCATTATCCCAAAGTAACCGCATAATGGCATAATCGCGCTTGCCCTTAAGGGTACTGCGGTCAACCAACGCTATAACTAAAGCATAGTCCTCGGCTGGAATGCCCATTGTGTCACGGTAGGTTTCAACCTTCTCACCTTTGACATCATCCAGGGAGAAATTGCACACTCCCAGCCGTCGCCCCATCTCAACCATTGACTTGATAGCACTAAGGCGACGATTCACCGTAGCTTCAGCCAATTTTTTCTTAATCAGGTGCGCCTTGTACTTCAAAACCACAGCGACGGCATGACGTTGTTCCAGGTGAAGGAATTCCAAAACCAAATCCCGGCTGGGTTCTTTCTTAACGACAAACAGGAAGAAATCTTTCAAATCTTTTTGGTATTCGCGCTTGGTGTTGGGCGATCGCTTATCCCCAATCAGCTGCTGAATTACATCAGGATCATTCTCTAAGGAAAAGTCCTCACCGATCGCCAAGGAGAGTGAGTTTTCTAGAACACTAAGATTTTCCGGGTGGATCGGTGTCATTGGTTAGTCAGCAGCTGATTGGGCAGCGTCAGTTTAATATTCGATCTACATCTTAGTTGTAAAAGGCGTGTTTATTATTCTAAGTGGTGTGAAAACATCTATTGTCGCACTATTGCTTGAAGCAGCTGTGGGTGGGGTTGGGGAGTTATTGTCAGTTGATTGACAATTCCAGAGGGCGATGAAAAGAAATTTAATCCTTTTCAAGTGTAAGCACGGACGATCTCTGTACGTGATTTGACGGTAAATGAACAGAGAGTTGACTATAACGAACACCATCATCCATCTTTCGGGGTTAGGGTGTAAGAACGCGTGTTGATCAGAGGTAGGAATTCAAATCTTTGATATCAATATTGCTATCAAAAGGAAATTCACCGGAATGTCGATAGTCATAAGCAATAGCAGCTTGTATTCCAGTGGGGTCAAAGTTTTACCGTAGTGAGCAGTGGCTGCTACTTTGGGCTTGATTCCGGGCAATATTTATATGTAGGGTTGCACAAAAACTACTGAGTGCTAACTCAGTAGTATCGATTACACAACTGTTGACAATAAATTTGATGAATATCTCTAGCTCAGAAATGGATTTAGCATCTTTAGCTGCACGGATAGAACAGTTGGAAGCGGAGCAAAATCTGCGAAGGAAAAATATTGTCTGGCTAAAAAACTATTTTGATGCTTTGAAACAGGAGTTCCAAGACAGACCTGTGCACTTAACCTGACTGCTGCTAACCTAACTGGAGCAGACTCTACGTAATGATTTCGTTCATCACGTCGCCAAACCTTTTCAAACACTTTGAATTCTGGTGAAAAGTTTAGGTCAGAATTATTTAGGAATTTGGATAAATTGTCGGCATCGTACTCTGAACAGATGTCGTTCCAGAATAATTCTTCCAGTACTAAAATTTTTTGTTCATTGATAGTAAGGTTGCTACGAGTGATTCCACTTAGCATAACCAACGAATCCCACTTCAATGATTTAGGTTTAAAAAGGTTATCCTGGTTTGCGTTTCTCATCTTGGAATACTTTTTCAAAACTAATATCCTCTATTTTTATCTCAAGCTTTTGCTGCTCCTTTTACGCGAGGTCTGCTCTGGCTAAGGCTTGCAAAGTATTCAGGGCAAGAGCTTCTGATGGGTCAAGGCTACCATTCGTATTTTGTTGTAATGTCTGCTGTTGAGAGCCAGTCACTTTATCGTCACCCCTGGCGATATCCTGCATTGATTGCCCTGGTAATGCCCCGGCTGGTTGACCCGTTGCCTGTTGCAGTTGCACCCGTGCTTCTGCCTCCGCCCTCAAACGTACCTGCTCTTGAAAGATAGCTAACTCTTGCGGTGTCATTTTTGACAACTGCGCTTCTCTTACCCGTCTATTCTCCGTCCATTGGTGAAATTCGTAATCTAACTGCACGGTGTAGCTTTCTTTGTGGAGCCTCAAGCCGGATCTTAGTTTGGCAATTAGCCAATTGCTACGAATTTCTTCCCTAACAGAGGGCATTATTTGGACTAATCGCCATTCCCTAGCTTTGGATAACCCATAAGCTCCACCAAGGAATAGCACTGAAGCTAATCCCCACAAAGCCTTATCCGGGTTACTTGGTTCTATTATTCTTAATCTAGTTGCTTTGGTTGGCAAGAAGTTATCACGTTGAAACTCTGGGTTAGCTGGTGCATAAGAAGAGGCATAAAACTCAGCAAGTGGCATTATGTAACGCTTGTTGGGAGTGCAGTACTTTTGACGGTTAACCGGCTTGGTGAGCGTTGAGGGGATGAAGCAATATTCAACCAAACTAATTTGAGTTCCTGTGAATGACTTTGCCCCACAAATTAACCCGATGGTTGCCAGCAGCCCCACAGTAATATTGTTGGCTGTTCCCGAACGCAAGTAATCCTCAAACTGCTTACGTTTCATTGGTTTCTCCCCCTCGTCATAGCTGCAAGCAACAACACTCCCAATGCTGCCAACCCGATCATTAACCAAGGGGTGTCAGTCTGGGGACTGGGCTTAACTTCGTACTGTCTTACTTCTGAATAGAACCGTGTCTTACCCGTCTTGGTCGCTCCTGATACAGCCCGATATTCATCAAACGCCACCCACAGCGAAGCGCCTACACTTGCGGTTTGGGCGGTCGCTACCAAAAAATCTTTGTCAATGTGGATTTGTCCTGAGTAGTGAAGCTTGGTCAGGGTATTGGCGAAGAATAGCCCCAGTACAATGCTGCCCAATGTGCCAGAAGCAATGGCACCTATTCCAAGAGTTGTTAGTAGGCTGACTCCAGCATTGGCAGTAAACACACCCAGGAATGTAGCCAGTGCTTTGTTTAGCAGTTGTTTGTTACTGAAGACATCTCTAATCGACTGCTCTAACCGTTCGCCGTCTTCGCTCTCTGGGGTCGGTTTTTCTGAAGTAGTTTCACCCCAGAGCATTGGTGTGGACTGTTCACTGGTGTTTTGGAACTGTGATAATAGGGAATCAATTTCATTCATGTTTACCTCAATCAGGGGTGAAACAGAAAAAGCCAGAGTTTACCGTCACTACTGGCTTTTAGCTAACTATGGTTAAATGCCCATAAAATTCCTGAACCAGTCGCCTACTCTACTAATGCCAGCAGTGCGCGAGTAATTGGGCTTTGGTATGCGGTCGGTTTTCGCTTCACTACCGTTTGTCCACAGTGCGCTAGTAACTGCGGTTTCGTATGCCCTATCCGCCGCGTCTTGTGTCTCAGGCAATTTGTTAGAAGCTTTGATTAAATCAGCCTCATATTTTGCGATCGCCATTAAATCCGCAGTGGCCCCAGATATCTGAATCAAGGATGAGCGTTGCGCGTGACGGGTTGCCTCGGCAGTGGTAGCGTTGACGTGTTCTGCCTGCATTTCGGACATCTCGTTTTTGAAACGCTGCTCTCCTGTCTTACTGGTGTTGATAGCTTTCAGGGTTTGCGTTCCGTGCTTCTGGGTCAGTTGCACCAATTCAGCGTAGGCTTGGTTTACATCGCCAGTTGTTTCAATGATTTTGCGGTATGCCTCCAAAGCTT
Source organism: Nostoc commune NIES-4072 (assembly GCF_003113895.1). Classification (NCBI taxonomy): domain Bacteria; kingdom Bacillati; phylum Cyanobacteriota; class Cyanophyceae; order Nostocales; family Nostocaceae; genus Nostoc; species Nostoc commune. The sequence goes on from NZ_BDUD01000005.1 coordinate 9,425, forward strand.
TAGGCAGATTAGCCTTAGCTGTGTCAGACAGTCGCGCCATGTCTGCAATTCTGGTGATTACCGTTTGGTCGCCAAGAAGGGCTTTGTTGAAGTCCGATTCTGAGACATCAAACAGTCTCCCCATTGCTCCTAAAGTACCGGGGGCACTGTTGGGAATATGGTTTTTGAGTTTTGCTGCTCCGTAATTTCTAGCCATTTATTCTCCTAATAAGGTATTAAGTCGTAGTTGATATCATCGTCAGATTCTGGTACTTCATCCCAATAACCCATCTCTTCAAATCGGCTATAAATTCTCGTTGCTAATTGCCGTATTGGATCATCAAAATCATCAGAAATTAAATCAAATCGCTTAGAGCCAAATGCCAAAGTATTTGCAATATCAGGGTCAATACCATTACCCAAGAATTGACCAAATGCAGCAGAGTATGGATGGTCATCGATAGTTTCATGAGTTGCTAAGAATTCGGTTCCGGTGAAGGGTGGGTGATCTTCACTCTCGAATATTGGTGTGGAGAGTGCCTCAATATCCGCCTCAATCATTGCAGCCCATTGTTCAGGATTTTCCGCTTTGAATTGCTGCTTTCTTAGGGCAGAGTCGGTCAGAGGTGATTTGCCCCAATCGTTGGGATTTTTGTAGTGAAGTGTCATTTGTTAGAATCCTTGTAACGATGTGTACTTGATGCACTTTCGGATGAGGCGATTGCACTTACTTTGGTCGGTCGGGGCAATCGCTTCATCATCAGTTTTCACGAAATTCAACAAGTTCAAAAACCTCCCTCTGCACTTGGTTTTGGCTTAATTCCTTGCGCTTGCCCTTAGAGTCGTTGAATATGAAAGGGGCATTGGCTCGACAATTAGAACGGTGGCTGTAGCGCAGTTGTTGACCACGGAATTGGTACAGGTGATTACGCTGTAAGGCTGTCGTTGAAAGCATAAGCTTGTCCCTCAACTTGCGAATAAAACTCGATATTTAGAATCGCTTCGTGAATCTCCATCAAGGCTTGCACTGCATCACCCATTTTTAGGTCGTTTGATGTACTGAACCGTTCGGACGCTTCGATTTGTTTGTAATTGGGAGATGCTTGCACGAACCTAAGAGTCTGTTCGCAACCGAGGATGATGGTCATTATTTCGGTTGTTGTTAGCGATGGTTGTGTTTGCACAGTGTCTTGGTTGCTCATGACTTCTTCCCTTTCCTTTGAGCTTTTATTGGTGTGGGTTGGCGTTCTGGCTGATTACTTGGCGCTTGTGGCTGGTTCGGCTTTTGAAGTACATAGCTGATAGCCCCTGCACCTCCCACGGCGGCGGCGGTGGTAAACATATTGTTTTTACCGAAGTACTGCACTCCGAAATAGCCGAGGGCTAGAAAGCCAAAAGCAGCAACAGAGAATCCAAGTGTTTTGTTGATTTTCATGGCTAGAACATTGCAGCGAGATTGTTAACTAAATCTTTTTCGTCTTGTTGTTGGAGCTTAGAATCAGTCGGTTGTTCAGTTTGAAAGTTGTACCCATTTCGCTGGAATTCTAAAAGTAGGAAGTTAATCACCTCCCCGTAATCGTCTAAGTTCATTTGTTGTGCAAGCTTTTTTAGTAATGGGTGGTAGGGCTTACGAATCACTACCCGAATGCTTTCATTGCTGTTCATTCACACTCCTTAAATGAATCATCTTTGCTAGTTGGTCAAGCCCAATCGCGTTTGCCCATACTGGGTTATCTGCTACCACGAACCCTTTAGCCTGAAGTGCTTCACTCACTGATGACAGTCGTGAGCCTCCCCCAGTAATTAAGCAGACATCTGCATTAATCTTCCAAGGGTGGATAAACTTGAATACTGGCGCTAGGGACTTTTGTACCCAAGGCGCTAACTCTTTTTGGTAGACATCTTGAAAACTGAACTGTTTACCATACCAAAAGGGCTTGTCAGTGCTTTCTAGTCCTTGACGGATAAGGTGCGGCATTGCAATCTCGCCCACCAAGCGATTTTTAAAGTCTGGGTTGACCGAAATCATTCGGATCAACTCTTCCACACCATTATCAAAAGTCTTTCGGTTAGCGAGATGCCCTTTGGAACCTATCAAAGTGGCAATAACTGTCCGATTCCCTATGTCAACAATTACGTTTTGCTTACTGGTGTTCAAGTTCTGGGCAAAGGCGGCGATCGCTGCGTGCCCTTCGTCGTAAACCTTCAAAACATGGATCTTGACCTCGGTGGGGCAAATCTTACCGCCAAACTTGACGACATGGCGGCCAGTGAGTGCTTCAATCAACTGATCTTCTAAATCGCCTCTTTCGTGTAAAGATGCACAGATCACTAACTCAATCGAAGCTTTATAAGGGTAGTAGGAAAGCACTGCTAGTAGATGTTTCAGGGATTGACTCACCTTTGCAGTAGCATCATCAGTAACCCGAAGATGGTTTTTCGGGTTGGCATCGTAAGCTGCATAGCCCGATAACCATTGCTTGTAGTCCAGTTTAGTTAGTGCATCACCCTCTAGGTACTCAACGTAACCTTCTGTGGGAGTCTCTGTAGGACGGTAGTAGCAATTCTCTAAATAACTGGGAAATCTTATCTGGCGATCTGATGATACAAATTTAATGCTGGAATTACCGAGGTCGTAACCAGCAACGATCGTGAGTGTACCTTTTTGCCCAGTGTTGGCATTTTCGGTATTAACTGCCAAATCTGTCATGGGAAAAATCCTCAAAATATTTAATTGACAAAGTTCTGAAATAGGCTTGCTGCTTTGGTTGTGACTATCTCTGCAATGATGCGGTGGCACACTGGCACTTATCCCATCTAATGCAGGTTTGGTCATTCCGTGGCGTTTTTACCTTAATAGCACTGTACCACAAAAACTATAGTGCTATTAGTTCATTTAATTGGATATGCTAATTATTTTGTGAAAATAGTAAAGTATTGCTAATTTGCTATAAAAATATTTTGCTATGAGTGATTCAAACAAGCAGGTTTTTGTACGATTTCGAGTAGAGGAAGAAAAGCGTGATCGCTTCAAAATAGCCTGCATACAGTTAAAAACAACTATGGATGAAGTGCTAAAAGGTCTTCTTGATAAATGGCTGGAAGAAAACAGTCCTGAGTCAACTAAAAATAAATAGCACTCTGACCGTAATGCTATAATCCTGACAACATTAGCAAAAAGCCCCCGGCTATAACCGAGAGCTTTTAGTTCCTAACAACGCCCTATCTTGGCGGATTCAGCGTTGTTTGTTCACTCATACCGGGAAGACCCGGATTTAATAAAAGTTAATATGCTTAGACTACAAGTTTACAACGAACGTTACCACAATTGCATCGGTAACATCGTCAGGGCACATTGTATCTATATTACAGCATCAAAACAGTTGCTGTCAGAAATAAGTAATCACACGCTAACTAACTGCCTTAAATTCCTCGAAGACACTTGCTACACAGACAATACAGCGATTTTTGTACTAGCTAATTTTCAACAATTGAATCAAATCGGAGGTATTCGCTAATGTTGACCACACAACAAGCACTCGCCTCCTTTGATATTCGCAATTTTGTAGACCAGTTAGAACCAGCCAAAGAGAAAAATAAATACATCTGCCCAGCTTGCGGTGGCCATAACTTAGGCATCAACCCTAGTAATGGTAAATACCAGTGTTTTAATAACTGCCAATGCCCTGATATCAGAGAAGCAATCAAACCTTGGAGTGAGGTAGTAGAAGAGAACAAACTTGGTTACACGCAACAATTGGGACGAATCCCAGTTAAGGCGAAAAAACCAGCAGCACTACCCAAAGTTTTAAAGCTAGACCCAGCAGAGTTAAGAATATGCAGGTTGAGGAGTGAAATCAGCACACCACAACCCGTAACACCCGATTTCATTCCCAAGTCCGTCACCTTCAAGCTATCGGATGATGGAGCCACACCGAAAGAATTAAAACAAATTACCGTTATTGAATACGACTATGGCAACGGGCGCAAATCGCACAGATTTGAATGCCCTTGTGCAGCCTTAGACAAAGGCAGAGTCAAAACATTCTCAGTCAGCAGAATTGACCCCACAACCAATAAAACTACATGGAAGAAAGAAGGTTATTGGCCTGCTTACAAACAAGACGAAGCAATCGAAATTATCAAATCCACAGATGGCATCCCGGTACTGTTAGCCCATGAAGGGGAAAAGTGCGTAGAAGCTACCAGATTGGAAGCTATAGCCAGCATTACTTGGGTGGGGAACTGCTCTGACGGTGACATCGGAAAATCCTTGACCCAAATCAAGCATTCTACGGGTAAAGATTTTTTACTAGCTTATTGCGTGGATCATGATGAAACTGGATGGAAGAAGCAAGAGCGAATTAAAGAGGTTTGCGCCCAAGCCGGAGTAGCTTTTGTTGCCATCGACTTGCTTAAAATCAAACCGGATCTGCAAAATAAAGGAGATGTAGCAGATATTTTGGAATCGGGCATGACAGGCGATGAATTAGCGAATTTACTGTTAAAGCAGATAGAAGAAATTACAGCAGATGCTCAATCATCATCAGAAAATGTAGACTCAGTAGACGTTGCTAATTTCGACTCAGAGCCAGACAGCACATTCCTGCAAAAAGGTTTTAACACCCTTTACGGCGATCGCAAATGGATTTGTGCAGATGGCCTGCTGCATTGCTGGGATGGCTTGCACTACCAACACTCACCTGATTCAGTTGAGCGTCCACGCATTACGAGTTATTGCAATTCGTATCAAGTTATTAAGAAAACTGGCAAGAACTTTGTCATTACCCACCCTTACGCCAAGCCAAGCAAGGTAAGAGAGTTGCTGGAGTGGGTGAAGCTGCGAGTAGAAATTGACCCGCGATTACTTAACCCACCAGGGGTTAACTGTACTAATGGCGTGTTAGGTGTTGATTGGGCAGGCCCCAAACCAGAGCCAGTTTTAGAAGAACACGACCCAGACAAACACTTTTTTACATATCCGCCATTAGTCAAGTATGACCCCCAAGCAGACCCCAGACATTGCGATCGCTTACTGTCATGTTTAGACTCCCCTCAACAACAAGTTTTATTAAGAAACCTGGGGGCGAGTCTCGATCTAAAGGAAGTCCGCAAGCGTAGAGGACGGGAATCTAAGCTACTACTGGCCTGTGGATTGGGTTCAAATGGTAAAGATTCCATCCGGGAGGTAGTATCTATCATTTACGGTGAGCAAGGCATGACCAGCTGTTCCTTAGCTGACTTTGCTGCTTATGATGAAGGACGGAAATTTTCACTCTTTCCCTTGGTCAACAGTCGGGTGAATTGGGCTTCTGAAAATCCACAAACAGCACGACTAGATAAAATTCAATCGCTCAAACTCTTTGCCACTGGTAACGTCTTACACTCAGAGCGCAAGGGGAAAGACCATATCGAATTTAGCCCCGAAGGGATCGGTATCTTCAACTTGAATGAAACCCCGGCACTGCACGGCACAATTCAAGCAATTACTGACCGCATCGCAGCCCTAGTTTTTAGCAAAACATTTAAGTCAAATCCAGACCCAAACAACCCAAACGAGTTACTAGCAGACCCTCGATTCTCTTATGATTTGGATTTTGTGCGTGAGTGTGTGGCCCCAGCATTTTTAAATAAGATGATTGCTGGGCTACAGGCATTGATAGAAGAGGGGATTGACTATAGCTGTACTCAGCAAGCATTAGAGGATATTCAAGCCGAAAACTCTCACTTATTCCAATTTTCTAAAGATACAGGGCTGGGTTACAAGTCGGATGCCATCGTCACAGCATTTGACCTGTGGTCACGCCTAGAAAATTGGTACATCGACAACGGTACTTTGTCCTTTGATGAATCCAGCACTGGCAAGGTAAAAGCGATTTGGCAGGAACAGTCCAAGCCGAGTGATAAAACAGTTAAGGCGATTAACCAAGTCATAGCCAGATTTAAAACACTATTCCCCAAAGCCAAGTTAGTAACCGTCCCCCACCCATCCGGGAAACGGAAGTTACAGGCACTGCAAGGAATTAGTTTTAATGATGTGCCAATGTCAATAACTGACACACCCATAGCAATAAGCTCTAATTCCACAGCAGATCCACCCCAACTGCCACACCAAGAAATCCTTAGAAATCAAGACTTCCACACCAACCACACCAGTTTAGGAGATTTAGAAAAAAAATCAACTACGGAATTAAACACCTCGTCAAACATTGACTTAAACATTGAATTAAACACTGACTCGTCAGACCAAAATCAAATCACTCACACCAATGTTTCACCTGCTAATAAGGAGAATGACTCTAAATTGGTGTGGGTGGTGTGCGATAACGTGGCACCAAGCACTACAGCAGATTTAGGTGGTGTGTCAACTGCTGTGCCAGATGAGCTTATTGCTATGCCAAACAGCTTATTGACAATGGAAGTGGCAGAGGAGCAAGCGATCGATGATTTAGCAGGAGTCTGTCCACAAGGTGATGTGGCGGTGTTACAGCAAGAAACCAATGTTCAACAGGAACAAGAGCCGAATGGTGACACCTGTGACACCCTCCTCAATGCAGGTGGAACGGATGAAGTTATCGCTAATGCTGAACTGATTAGGGAGAGCATTGAAGATCAGTCGTGGGAGATGATTGATGAACTGTTAGAAGAGTGGACTGATGAATTTAAATCTGCTGTTTGGAAAGAGTTGACACCAGAAGAACGCAAGACAGTTAAACAACTAAAGCGAGGTAACACCAATGAATGAGCCTGTTAATTCTCCACGAGTCTTAAAAATGCACCCGGAGATGGGATATTTGGCTGATGAACAGATGGATGCAGATCGTGAATGGTTTTTTCATCATCCCTTCGCCACCAAGTATTACCGCAAGCCTTTTGAATCGGAAGTAATAGAGTTTTGTGAACTTGAACCAGGACGAAAACTCAAAAAAATCCTGGTAACAAAGGTGAGTGAAGGCGCAAGATCCAGAAGACCGATTTTTTATGATGCCTAACTCAGATGGAAAACCATGAATATAAGGCTGCTAACAGGAATGGCACTAAGAAAAAGCTGAAAGGTTTGCCTGGAGTGGGTGTGGGAGGTGTGGGAGGTGTGGGAGGTAGTGTGTTGCTCCCAAGCGATAGATGCCGCACCCATTCTCTATTCCTCCTCATTCTCCCCACACTCCCCACACTCCCCACACCTCCCACACTCAAAAGCCTTACAAATAATGGATTCGCCGTTATCTTAGTGCCATTCGCTGCTAACAGCAATACCTGTCTCCATTAAAATCAATTTCGATTTGATGCCATTAAGAGAAATTTTCCTTATGCGTCAATAATCTCAACGTTCAGCTTGAGGATGATGTTAATAGTGCCCCATCATTCAAGGTTGGCTTATGCGTTGTGTCTGAAAATTTCCCTTTTTTGGGAAGTATAAAGTAGATAAGGAGAGCATTAAAGCACTCAGTTGAGCTTATGAAGCTGCGAGACTATCAGGAGATTTGTAAAGCGAAAATTGAAGCCAACTGGCGCAAAGGTAGTCACAAGCAATTAGCTGTGATGCCAACAGGCGCAGGCAAGACAGTTTTATTTGCTGCACTGGCTAGCGAATTTACTCGTAAAAACCAAGGAGTGTTAGTCGTAGCCCACCGAGAAGAACTAATTATCCAAGCTGCCGAGAAGCTGGCAGCAGCAACCGGAATTATTCCAGGAATCATCAAAGCTGGATATAAACCGAATGTTGATGCACCAATTCAAGTTGGCAGTATTCAAACTTTGGCACGTCGTCAAAAATATCCCGAAGCTAATTTAATCATCATTGATGAAGCACACCACGCGGCATCAAACAGCTATCGTCAATTGATTGCTCAGTATCCAGATGCCCAAATTTTAGGAGTGACCGCAACCCCCCAAAGAATTGATGGTTATGGTTTTGAGGACTTGTTTGAAAAACTGGTTGTTGGTGCTACAACTGGGCAGTTGATAGCAGAGGGACACTTGTGTAAATTCAAAATGATTGGGGGTTTTGCCAAACTGGGATTGTTCACCCCAAAGGGTAGAGATTTTACAATCAAAGAATTAGAACGGGCTGCAACCAAGATAAAACCTGAAGATGTGGTGAAATGCTGGCAAGATTATTGTTTTGGGAAAAAAACTGTTGTCTTTGCAGTTAACGTGTCTCATAGTCAGGCGATAGCCGAACAGTTTCAAAAAAACGGCATAGCTGCGGAGCATCTCGATGGGGAAACACCCACGGGTGAACGCAAAGCGATTTTAGAAAGATTTAGAACAGGTTCAACGCAGATCATAAGCAACTGTGGGATATTAACCGAGGGCTTTGATTGCCCAGACATTGATGTGGTGCAATGTGCTAGACCTACAACTTCAATTAGCTTGTGGCTACAAATGCTTGGGCGTGCGCTGCGACCATCTCCAGGTAAGGAGTATGCGATTTTAGTTGACCAGACTGACAATTGGTATAGGCTGGGTACACCTGACCAACATCGGCATTGGAGCCTCAAGCCAGAATCAGTAGATAAGAATTCGCCAGGAGTACGCAATTGTGGGTACTGCCATCACGTTTTCAAGCCGATGGAGGCAAGAATCACTAGCAAAGTGGTCTGGAATCCTCGGAGTGAAACTTTTGAAACCCTCTTAACTACACCGTGCCCCAATTGCAGTAAACCTGTAACTTGGCAACTAATTTCAAGCAGTGATATTACCCCGAATCAGGAGAAGAAAGAGGAATTTGATCTAGAGGTGGAGTACCGGGAAATTCCTTCAGAATGTCGGTTCGAGATCCTTGAGCAGATAGTGAAAATTCGCAAATTAGGCAGTAGATTCAAGAATCTCCCAAACCGGGAAAAAAAGTTTATCCATTCGTTAACTGAACTGATCCATCAACAATCTGATATTCAGCTAGCAGAAATTAGAGTAGCACTAGATATTCTAGAAATTGGTTTTTCACCGACAGAAATTTTGGCTCATGCGCTTTTAGTTCCCTTGTGCCAATTAGCGGCATATAACAATTGGTATCAGATAGAGAGGCTGATGAAGGGTAGGACAGGAGATATTAAAAAGCTGATCTGGGATATGTTACCTAAGCACTACCAGAAGAAAATACACCAGCTAAAAAAGGATCTTGCTGAAAAACCAACGCCATCAGCGATCTTATCCCAGGTAACTTTCAAAGTAGGTGATCCGGTAGCCGCCGCCGCGACTAACGATTTGAAATACTTGTGGCACGGTGTAGTCGAGGAGGTTTCGGACGACGGCTCAGAGGTGTTTGTTTTTTGGCAGTCAAGCCAAGGAACAGCCACAAGTTCTTATGAGATACATGAGGCATCTTACTTGCGTCGGCTTTTTATCTAGAAGATTGTTGACCACTATCGTATTGAGGTGTGCGGTAGAGAGTTCGTCTGAAAAAACTTCGCATACGAACTAAAAACTTACCCCAATGGCAGAATTATGGCAAAAAAAAGGAATTTCATCAAACTGGCTAAATTATGGCATTTCAATGGCATTTGAATGGCAAATTTCTGGCATTTCAATGGAATTTTAAAAACTCATTTCTCAACAAGCTCAGACTGTTGAGAAATGGATGTAGTTTTGGCAGAATTATGGCATTTGAATGGCATCTCAATGGCACACCAATGGCAAATCAATGGAAAATGACAGAAATTCTGCATTTTTAACTATCACAGTGATATTATGCTCCGAGAAAAGAATAATATCATTTTTTGACGCACAGTACGCCATCTTTGGCGGAAAGTTTTTTTGAGCGAAAAGTGACGATTTAAGTAAATTTCAAATCACTTGAATCAAAATTAACTACTAAAAAACTACTTTTATGCTACAAGGTGGGACTGTACAGTTCACTACTAGAACGCCAACTTTTAAAGACTCAATTCATCATCCTGCTCCTGCTGTTGCTGTTGCTGCTGCTGTTGCCTTAACTGCTGCCCATAATCGAGTAGCTGCTGATTCCAATCGTCAGCTTTGCACTTGAGGCGCTTGGACTGTGGCAGTAGTTCCTTGGTAGCCCGTGCAGCTGCATTGCCAGCATCATCCGAGTCAAAAGCCACTTGTACATTAGGAATATTCTGCAATTGCTCTACTGGTAAGCTTTTGGGATTATCTACCGCCATGTACAAAGTTCTATTGGGTGGCACGTCGCCTAAGCGCTGATATTCCAACATGGCAAAAGACACGGCATCAATGGGCGATTTTAAAAGCACCACTTTCTCTACAGGTGAAGTTGGCTGTCCGCCTAAGCGAAAGTAAAACCAGCCCTCACGCCGCTTAGTCCCTTTCTCGTAACCTTTGAAAGTGTTGTTTTCTCCCCGTGTCCCCCGCAGAAATGCTCCTAATGCCTGGGGTTCTTCGCTAAGATTCCGCATGACGAACACAGCGTTTTGTTGGGCATCAGCGTAAACCAGCCCCCTCTTACGCAGAACTTCCACAAAGTTTTCAGGTATTCCCCGCTTCTGGGTGAGGTAGTTGTAAACCTCTATCCACTTGCTTTTATCCTCAACTGGTAGCCTGAATTTGTCGCGTGGTTCTAACTGGATAATTTCAGCAGTCACTTGACGACTTTTTGCGATCGCTGCCCCAATAGCCCCAGCTTCACCAAATCGCTCATGTAACCAGACGACCGCCTGCCGTACATTGCAATTGTTAACGTGCATCACCAAGTCAATCGCACCACCTGATCCCTTCTGCTGTTCGGGTGCAAAGTCGTAGAATTTGGGCCCATCTATATTAATGATGTGTCCGTGACCCTTCCATTTTCCTTCCTCGTGGTGTAGCCCCAACTCCCAGGCGACATCCTCTAAGGCCAAGTCGCGCAGTTGTTGGGTTTTCAATTCCAGCTCGCGCACAATTTCTTCTAGCCGTTCTCGTTCCTTCTCGCTGGCTCTTGCCCGTTGCTCTGCCCTCTCCAATCGCTCTGCCATAAAGGAACGGTCAGCCAGTTGGTGGTTAATCGCTTGAAAGTGTTCATCAGACTGAATCCTGGCAACGTAATTTCTAGCTGATTCAAATGGTGTGGGTGCTAAATGGTTATTTGTAATGACTGCGGTCAGTGGTTCACTGTTAACGGCTTGGTAATATTCCTTTACTTTGGTGTGGGTTGCCTTACTGCCTGGTGCGAAAATACGCCCAAAAGCACCTCTAGGGTACATAACGACAGTCGTTTGACAGTCATCGGGGTTTTGGACAATGACTGTCAAACGACTGTCGTTTGGTACAGTAGAGGGGTACTAGGGGTGGTTTACGGCGTATTTTGACAGTCATGGAAATTTGGTATCAATCAACACGATGGCTTACCCATAATCCCCTCTAATTCGGTAGGAATACAGGACATGGAGCAACCTAATTTAGAAGTGCTTTCGATTAAGCGCAAAACAGGGGTAAATTTTTTTTGTGGATTTTGTTTTCTTAATGTTGAGTCTTGGTTCTGTTTCAAGGGGAATGCTCAACGTTGACTTTCAAAGTGAACAACTACGATAGCCAAGCGCGATCGCGCATCTTGTGGTCAACCTAATCCAAGATAGAATCAGGAACGAAAAAATTAAATTGATGATGAGCCAGGGGTAAGGTATGGAAGCCAAAAGCGAAGTGACAATAAAATTTAGTGGCGAACTACCAACAGCCACACCAGCCGAGAACAAGAAAGTTGCAATCGAGTTGACTGATCAGAACGGTATAGTCTTCACTGCTCAAGTTAATGCTAAAAGTTGGCGGAAGGCTGAAACTAGCGCCTCAGAATTTGCAGACTGGGCTGGGGCTGTATCGGGCAAGCTTGGCCAACGCACAGAGAACGGGTTTGAAGTCCTTGATGCCGGAATTCAAATTTTTGAGAAAAAAGCAAAGGAAGTCAAACCAGACGTGGGCGCTGCTGTAGCGGAAGCTGGCGCTTCTTCATAGACAGATTTTCTGTCGCGTTTCGGTTTTCTTTAAAGGCGATCGCTTTTCCAAAGGTTAGTGTTCTCATATATATATTCAAGATTGTCAGCATGACCATTACTACCGATACGCAGCAGTTATCATCAAATAATCAACCGATAACGCCAACAGATTGCCTACAATATCGTGCAATTGGTCGGCTATGGGGTCAGTATGTTCCAAGTCATGAGCTTATTTATGAAGGGCAACTAATAACTGCTGACGGTGTAATACTCAATGCCATTCTCCAAAAGAGAGCATCTAAAATAGTTCAACACGCTCAACTTGATTTATCACTTGATTACTTGTGGACTGTTTACCCCAGAACCCGATATGAAAATTCTCTGACAAAACTTTCGGTGAGTTTAGTAAATGTTCGCACCCCCAGAGAGTATACCGACTCAGTTAAGACAGAATTGCAGTTACTAGCTGATAACTTTTCTGTACAAGGACTAGTTGTATACGAAGACTTAGAAAAAGGGATAGTAGAAGTCAAAATCGAACGAAGTATTCGGATGAATTTTGACCCACCCAAGTATTTTAAACTGAGGCTCCAAGGATTTTTACCACCCAAATCGATTAAGCAATTCTGGAATTTTCAAGTGCGACGTGTCGGGACTAGCTTAGTAATTCAATCAGGGGAGTGCATTAAAGCACAGGATCGTGAGGAATCCTCAACTTCAGATATATCAACCAACACGGCTGAATATACTACTGAGTTAACTGAAAGCTAAACCGACCGAAAACTGTAATTATTCCCTTCTTAATTATTGATTTAATCAACGTTTCAGAGTGCATTGCTTCCAATAATTTATTATGCCTAAACGTAAATCCACCAAGACAAATAGTTCACCATCACCATCAGATGCTGCGCCAAATAAATCTACCATTTTGCGTGTCGTCAAGCAAAAATCTACTGCCACAGACGATAATAATCCTGCACAATCTTCATCAGCATCAACTAGCGTACCAACAGAAAATCAGCCAGTTGAGCCGGAATTAGAAGTAAATAATAACCACAGTAAAAGCATTGAAGTTTCAGAATTAAACAGTAGCTCTGCCCTGAGTTATGACGCTGTGCCTCAAACAATAGAAGCAGAGAATGAACAGTTAGCTTTACCGATAACTCTCGAAGCCGCACCAGTTAATTCATCATCATCAACTGCAAATCTGGAAAATATTTCTGGTGAACATGAGCAATCAGAGATAGAAACAGAGCAACCGCAATTAGTGAAAAAACCAGCCTATAAAAAGTTAGAGACAGCAACTAATAGTTCAGGACAGACGTTTACTGTCAAAGAAAAAATTGAGGTAAGTACAAGTAACTTTGGTACACAAACGGTTTTTATTATATCCTTATATTCAGCACCAGATGGAAGTATTTGGGCTTATTACCATCCTGTAGATAAAAACCAAAGACAGCTTTGGAAGCGGGGGTGCTGTCGGATTGAGGATTTGAAAAAGCTGCCAATGGGAGTAAATAGCGTTCTGATTAAGCAGTTGTAATGAAGTAATCTTGAAGATTTAGTGATCACTCAAGACATCAAGACTTGCTGATTGTAAGATGGGCATATATACAGAAAGCCTTATACCGAACCACAATTAATCTCTTGTGTCCTTTGAGAAAATGAAGGACATCATTTACCCCACTAAATGGGGTTATTTTTTACTTATACTAATTAGTACAAGTAAACCAATTATTATTGAGAGATGTTAATTGAAGATATTGACCTGTCTACCCTGCCATCAGTTTACTTATTAGAAAAAGAGCAGTTACCTAATTTGGCAGCTATTTACTTTGTATGTGATAGCAAAGGTCAGGTTCTTTACATTGGAAGAACGGTAAACTTAGTTGAACGCTGGAAAGACCATCACAGATTTCAGCAATTAAAAAGGTTTAATCGAAAAAATATTATTAGTATTAGCTGGATGGATTGTAGTAAGCAGATAAATCTTCTTTCAAAGCTAGAAAACAAGTTAATAAAGATATATAATCCTTCCTTGAATTGGACAAGGGTGGTATCGCCAATTAGAAAGATAACTTCATTTGAAAATAATCCTATTCCTCTAAAGGTTGTTGATAAATATCAGCCAAATTATGGGAACACTAAAAATGTCATTGAAGTAGAACCCTGGGAAGAATTAGAGCCAATGCCTGAAGGTGAAGCTAGAGTAATGAATCGTCAGTTCTTGTATGTAGACGGGGTAGAAATAGAAGTGTGTTATAGCACGAATGAGAAATATTTTGTCAGGTACAATGTTTACTGGTGGATAATCTATGGAAGAAAAAATCCTAACATAGTTTCTGATAAGGTAATACAAAACTTAGAGAGTGCAATAGATAGATTACCTACTATCAGATGGTCTGGCTATAGATTTAGAGTTGAAACCATTGTATTTAGTGAGGACGATGTAGAAGTTGAGAGCATACTGTTTCCATTAGTTATGTTTGAAGATTTGATTAGGTGGTTAAAGTTAAACTATACTGGCAAAAGTCGTGAAGAACTTGAAAAAGGTGAATATAAACCTAAGCCAGATGACCCTGCAAGTATAAAACTATGTGCATGGTTACAGCGCAATTCATTAAGCTCTTTACTACAAACCTGATTTCAGTAGAGGAAACAGTTAATCCCACCAAGCATATAACTGTTGAGAATTAATCTCTAATTCATCGCAACCCCACACAAATTTTACAAATTCACCTGCAAAGTCTAAGTCTTTCACCCCTTTAACTGTAATTGCATCAATCACCAAATTTGGGTTATCTGTATGATTGAGGGCTACACCATCAAAAATCGCTGTCACTTCTAATCTTTTACAACGTTGCCCAAATTCAATAAATGAACCAACTGATGGAGCGGCATTAAAATTCGCATTTAGTGTAGTGTAGCCTGATTGAATAACTTGCTCCAATGATTCTAAAGATAGTCCCTGAAATTTGATTGCGTTGGGAGTATATTCTGTAATTGAGTTACCTAAAATTTCTTCAAGACGTTGAACCATATATTTATATCCATATTAAATAATTTTTCAGTATAAGCATATTCCTTAGTCTAGTAAATGCAGATGGTAACGAACTAGAGGAATACAACGTAAGTTTACCAAGTTAGCTAAGACCAGAGATGTTTACAAA
>NZ_BDUD01000006.1 GCF_003113895.1 Nostoc commune NIES-4072
AACTGGAGGATTGATACCCCCCCTTTTTCACGGGGTTGCCAACCACGGTCAAACAGTTCGACAATCAATGGTTTTCTTTGTGAATCCCTCACCAACGCAGCCTTTGAGCGCATGGTACCGTACACCCTTAAATGAAGGTATCAGCATCCACGATGTGATCGACTATATGTCCGGTCAGTATGGTCAACCGAAAATCTCCCAAACGTTCATGTTTTAATGCTGTTTGTCAAAGCTAACTATAGCCCTATTTTGTCACTCTAGGCAGAGAAAAAATAGAAATCAGGGTGAGTCAGGAATATAAAAATTCAGTAGACCGAAAAGTTTTCCAGAAGCCTTACCAGTCCTTGATTTCTGCTTGGGAATACAATCCGCCGAAATTAGCTTGTAATCTACCTTTCAAGAACTTTTCTTCTGGGTGGACTTCAGAGCGATCGCAACTGGTAGGGAAAGACAGCAGGGTTATATCTAACTTTGTCATGCCGTATTTAGCCTCAAACCTTAAAAATTTTTCTAAAATTTAGGGCGTGTTTTAAAAGTTGATAAAATGGTTGAAAATACTAAAGATTAGTGAGTTTAGCATTCACCTATAGGATTCCTATTTGATTTTTGAACAAAACTACGAGATAATACGGGCGAATGCATAAGTTTAATAGGAAACAATGCTTAGTCAGCATTTAGAAACTGCGAGACTCGCAGCCCAAGCATCGCGGCAACAGTCAACAGAGAAAACTGCACTTGATGCGATCGCGCTCACTACAAGATTTTATAGATATGCGTCCAGATGCACGTGAGGTTAGGAAAGCGTTGGCAGTCAAGTTGGTTTATCAAGGCTACTTGTATGATGAAATTCAAACAATTCTAGATGCATCGCGAGGAGCAATAACGGGTTGGAAACAAGCTTATGAGCAAGATGGAATTGATGGATTGCGACTGAATTACAAAGGATGTTGAGTTACCTGAGTCAGAGACAACGAGAAGAAGTATTGAGTTGGCTGCAAACTCTCGTACTGTTGGGAGCTTGGGGAACTAGAGTATAAACTAGCCTTCGATTATGACGTAGTTTATGAGTCAAAACAAAGTTACTACGACCTGTTCGACGCAGGTTCGATAAGTTGGAAGAAAACCACAAAGCTAAATCCCAAAGCTAATCCAGATGCTGTTGCAGAAAAAAAAAGAGATTGAAACATTGTTGGCAAACCACCGCGTTGAAATCGAGACAGGAAAGTTGAGAGTATTCCTGATTGATGAGTGTCATTTAATGTGGGGAGATGCCATTGGCTATGTGTGGGGGAAAACTGACCAAGAAATAACAGTTCCAGTCGTAAATGAGTGAGAAAAACAGACATATTACGGGGCTGTTGACTATCTCGAAGGACAATTACTGCTGAAAGCTTATCACAAGGGCAACTCAGAAAATACTATTGATTACCTTCAATATCTGCTAGATGACTCTCCTGACCAGCAATTGCTAATTTTGTGGGATGGCGCTACTTATCACCGCTCCAAAGACATTCGAGCTTTCTTGGAAGAGGTTAATCAGAATTTACCATCTGATGAATGGAAAATACACTGCGAACGCTAAAGCGCCTAATTCTCCTGAACAAAATCCGATCGAGGATATTTGGTTACAAGCCAAAACATGGGTTCGACGTTTTTGTGCGTTGATACCAACATACTCGCATTTGAAGTGGATGTTTGAGTGGTTTATTCGACACACTACTTTTGATTTTGCCACTCTTCAGATGTACGGAGCTTGTTCAAAACTCAAATAGGATTCCTATATCATTCTTTGGCTATAGTTTTAAAACACGCCCTAGTTATTAGAACTTTGCAAATTTCTGCTTGATGCCAGAATAAAACGTTCATTACTACTCAAGCAGCACACTTGTGAACTCGCTTTTCGTAGCATCGATGTTCGTATGCAAAAAACTCTGAAACATAGTTTTTGTCCGTCATTGATCCAGCCGAAATAACATCGGTAACAGTACCTCAGAACAGAGGGTAAGGATTTGTCAGTCAATCAGGTGTAAGCCCTGTCCAGTTCAAATTAAGACCAGTTATTTAAGGAAAGATAAATGTCTAGTATAATTCCACAAACTCAACAGCGCAAGGTGATAAAAGCTAGCGGGCTAAAAACGGTAATCAGTGGCTCTTATAGGAAGCACTTGCGGGAAATATCCCTCTTGAAGGACTTTCTAATAACTGAAGGTATTGAAGTTCTTGCACCTGTAAGTTGCACTGCTATAAACGTTGATGATGAATTCATCATTCTTGATAGCGATCCTCTAAAAGATCCAAGGATTCTTCAAGATTCAATTTTTGGAAAAATGCGGCAATCTTCCTTCCACGTAATATTGAATAAAAATGGCTATTTAGGGAATGCAGCCGTACTTGAACTTGGATACGCTATAGCGCTTGGACTCCAAATTTTAACGTTAGAAGAGGTAATAGATCCCAATATCTCTGTTTATTGTCGAAGGTTTATTCAAGTTTTTCCAAATTGGAGAGGATTTGAATAAGCTGATATAGTTACTCAATAAAAGCTTTTAAAATCTACCTAGATGCCCCCAATTTGGGCAGGTTTAACATTAATTTCTAGGAAAAACTACCTAGGAGATTATAAAACTTGCCCTGTTCACATTTAACTAAAGATTTCTTAGTTAATTAAACATGCTGCAAAGCTATAACAGAAGTATTGCGGAGAGGAGGATAAGATATGCAACTTAAAAATTTAATTCTGGATTTAGGTAGTAGAACAGCAAAGCTCTATATACTTGATAATGAAGTTAAAAACATTAACAATGTTAATTGGGAAGTAATAGAGGGAAAAAGTTCAAAAGAAAGCATTAATAATTCCTTAATAGAACTACTCAAGCCTATCAATTTTAATGAAATACATAGGATTCATGCCGTTGGTACTGAAGCTATGCGACGTGATAAAAAATTAGAAAATATAGTGTCTTCGGTTTGTCACTCTCTTGGTATTTTGTACACAACTATCAGCCAAGAATATGAAGCTCAACTGATCAAAGAAGCAGCACGCAAAGCAAATATTACAGATAAATATGACATAATTAATGTTGGTGGTGGCAGCATACAGATTATTCTGAAAGAAGCTTCTAAAGCTGTTCTTTTAAATTTTGGGATTAGTGATCTCAATGATAGATTTTACTTATTAGAAGCAGTAGGACACCGAAAAATAGAGGAATGTATTGCGTGGATTAAGAAGCATTTACCCGAAACTACTGCTTTGTTTGGCTACACTGGAGGAGAAGCGACTTACCTAAAGCATTTTGGAGTTCCTTTACAAGCAGATCATACTTGCCTAAAAACTGATTTTTATGATTTTGCTGAGAGGATCTCTAATTTTGATCTTCAATCTTTAGAAAGAGTATCGCCCTTTGGATCTAAATGGATGCGAGGAGCGGTCGCATCTAACTGTGTTGTACTTGCTTGTTTAGAAAAGGCACAGACCAATTATTTCCTCCCTAGTGATTTGAATATTTCCCACGGTTTAATTGAGGTGATTGAATTAAATGTTCAGTAGCACTCATAAAATTTACCTGCTCAAATTCCTACTTTGCTCAAATATCTACCTAATAACATTTTTTAAGCTACTTCTAGATAATGGTCTCAGCAGTAACGAAATTGTTAATGCAATTTCATTTGGAACAATCTGTATGCTTGTAGGTGATATTTTCAGCAGCTTATTTGCTGATTTTTTTGGTCCAAAAAAAATAATCCTTACTGCTGCACTTCTACAGGCATTATCAGTTTATCTTCTTCCTGAGTGTTCAAGTTTTGAGCAACTGCTCGTTATAGAGTTTATTGTTGGAATATCATTTCCAACAATCTATGGTAGTGATTCTAAATGGTTAAAGCATATTTGTTCAAAAGATAAATATTCTGAAAATAAAAATCAGTTCGTCTTTTGGCTTAGTCAGTTCGCAAGTGCCCTAATAGGCTGTCTTTTACTTGAATATCCAGCTATCACCTGCTATTTAAGTATGTGTTTATATTTAATTGGCTTCTTCATTTGTTTACAACTACCAGATATTCCTAGTAATTTAGCTACTAAATATTATTTGAATTTAAAATTAATAGTTGAATGGATTTTCAAAGGTGATAAATTAAACACTATTTTATTTTATGGTTTTATAATGGGTATATTAAATTCTTTTTCTTGGTTATTGCAGTATCACGCTGCCAAAGATTACGCAAAAGTTCCGATAGTTTTTGCTATTATTCAAGTGATTGGAGCAGGGCTTTCTCTAACAGGCAGCTTACTTTCAAAAAAGCAAATAAATCGTAGTTACTTGTTACACATGGTATATGGAGTCATGGGCCTTTATCTTTACTACACTTTTAGCAGTACCATCCTCGTACTCTGGCTCTCCATAGGTCTAGGACTTCTACTGCGTGGAATGATCAGCGTTATAGCACGTAACAGTCTTTTGAGCAATTGCCATGCCCAACAACCAATAGCTTCACTAGTATTTACGTTAACTGGAACAGCAAGAATTGTCCAAGCAATTATTTTGTATATAATTAGTTTTTTGTTTCTTAATTAGCTAGATCACAATACAGTTAAGTTAAAGTGAATAGCTTTACCAAGGATACGGAAAGTAGGAACGAAAATTAATTATTGGGAGTGGTAAATATGTATTTATAATAAAATTAGGTGATACAACAATAATTATAATGATTAATAAAATACCAGATAGCACCTATATGCTTATCTAACTTTTTATAAAAGGATAAATTGATTTAAAATATTTATAATTTTTCGGTATTTTAATTATTAAGATAAATATAGTTAAAAATTTGAACAGCTAAAAATAAATAATATAAGTTACTAAATCTCCATTAGGGGTTTTTTGTACAAACCCTCGAAAAGGGGGATTAAGGAATTTAATCTTGAATGGTGCTTTACCTTAAAAGAAAGCGCAAACCTTCATAGAGCTATAGGTTTGGGAGAGTATCATTAGTCCTTAGAGGATCTAAGAATTGTATTTTGAGACATAAAAAGAGACACAATACAGGAGTGAATCAAAAAGTATAGTTTCTGAGACACATTGGGGGAAAAGCTTTGCTGACAAGGATTTGAAGGTAATAATGCCAAACCTCGTTTTTGCTATTCCCCCTTTTCGAGGGGACGTACAAAAAACCCCATCCTGAACGATGCCAAATGCCAACTTGAGTGGAAGTGACAATGACTAAATAAATATGTCAAATTTGGCTTTTTCCAACTAAAAGTTTCACTTATTCTGCCTACTGTAAGGCACATTCAGCAAATCAATCGCCCGTTTCTGAGCCGCTTCCCCACGCCTGTCATACTTACTTGTAGTACTTGGCGACGCATGACCTGCTAATTTCGCTATCGTGACGATATCTGCCCCCGCATCCAATAAATTACCGATAAAAGTTCTTCTAAAATCATGGGGTGTAAACGCATCCACATCTGCTTTTTCCCCCCGTCGCTGCAATGCTCGCAATACCCCCTGCTCGCTCATCCGTCTCGGTATGATTTTCTTTGCCTTATTTAAGGGATAAAAAAGCGGCCCTGGTACTTTACCCCGAATCAGCAGCCAATCTTGAACAGCTTGCACACCAGCTTCAGGTAAATACACAATTCTTTCCCGTCTTCCCTTCGCTTCACGTATTGTTAGTGACCGACTACGCAGCTTAAGATCACTCAAATCAAGGTAAGTAACCTCACTGCGACGCAACCCTACCGTCAAAACTGCCAACAGTGCGGCATCCCTCCGGCCCAATGTTGAGTCATCTTGAATACAATCTGACCATAGTGCAGAGATTTCTGCTTCATCGATTTCTCGCCCTTTCAGCAAACTCTTACCACGCACGGACTCAATATCAGCCGCTCGTCCATACTCATCCGTGGACATTAACCCTAACCGCCATGCTTCCTTGAGCGTCCGCCGTAATGCACATAGCATTTTGTTCGCCATCGCCGGACTGTATTTTTCCATCAGCACCGACCTAACTGCTGCGGTGTGCTGATAGCGCAACTTTGACCAGTCTAAAGTACTTGCATCACAAGTTTCATTGGTCAGCAATCGGGCGATCGCATTCAACGCCTCTCGCATTGTGCGCCGCGAACCAGACCCAAGACTGTTAAGGTAAACTTCAGCTGGGTGTAAAGTTAGCGGAACTGGTTCAGTTAACGCCAGCGATTCTGGGTTGAAGTTAAAATTGGCGATCGCACGGGTATTCACGGCAGTCAATCAAAAGCTTTAGAATCAATCCTCCCTCAATTCTGGCTTCCTGTATACCTCCCAGCCCTTAAGAATTGCGAGAATGTTTATTCTCTACACCTATTTGGGCTAAAAGTCCCTCTGTGCAGAGATTTGTGTCTGAACATTGTTAAACTTGCGCTGGGTGGATGCTATCGACCCTCAAGCTACTTTAGTTTCTTGGCCAAGTTAGCTAAACGAGTAATGCTAGAGCGAATATTACCTGCTTCTTTGCGACTCTTGAGCCGTTTTTTGGCTTCTTTTAGTACTTGTTTCATGACTGTATCTTTATCTTTGCAGGTAACATAAAAAGCTTCCAAGAGCGTTTCAACTGTTATTTTTTCTTGGTTGCATAGATCATCGAGTTCTTGCTTGATTGACAGATCCAAACGTATAGGTACTCTAGGCGCAATTTCCGGGAAGTTTTGTAGTTGCTCTTCTAATAAAGTGAGTTCTGAAACGGAGCTATCAGCAGTCGATGGCATATCAACATCGCTTGTAGGTGAATCCTGCTGTTGAGCTAACACATCTTCTCGTGGTGCAACTGTTGGTTGAGTAGCTCTATTTCTGATTTCGTCTAGGATATTCATATTTTCACCTAATAGTAAAATTTATTACACTGGTTTTGATGGAATTAATTTGGCATATTCTTCTGGCAAAGCTGGCTTGAGTCGTTGAGCTAAGACGTGAATCGCATATTCCAGATTTGGCTGCCCCAAGTCTGTTGGCGCAACCCGTTGATTGATGGCATTTTTGAATACATCCGATTCCAAAATATGCGGCAACATCAACTCTGACCCTACCAACTGGCGTATAGTATCGATACTTGTTTTAGTAGCGTTTGTTGGATGCCTTCCAGTCCAGCGTGCGCGAAACGGCACTACACCCAGTAGTTCACCGTAAGGTAGGGCTGTTTTAAATTCTTTAATTAATTCCATAGTCCGCAACAGCGATTGCACTCCCTTGACATTTGACTCTGCTGGAATCACCCATCTATCGCCAGCACCCAAGGAAGTCTGCGCTAAATGTGAACGTTCTGGGGGTGGATCTACAATTGCCACGCCGAAATTACTCACAATTGGTTGCAGGCGGTTCCTAAGAATAAACAGACTTAAGCCACTGGAGGCCAATTTATAGTTAGCACTCTCCAACCCATCATCGGAAGGAATTAAGAACAGATTGGTATTGTTAATGGTACGGTCGCCCAGTTTAACGTCAGGTACAGACGCAATGGCATCAAGAATTTTTGTTTTTTCTTCTGGTTGTGTCAGAACTTCCAGTAAGGTTGGGGTATCAGGCTGCACTTGTACCCCTAAGAAACTGGTCAAGCTAGATTGAGGGTCGCAATCCACAAACAAAACGGGAATCCCTAAGCGACCCAAATACCTGCCCAGCATCAAGGCTACCGTAGACTTTCCCTGACCCCCAGCCAAGCCCAAGGAGACGACTGTTGGCGGAATTGGCATAAAACAATTACATAAAAATACTAAAGTACAATGTAACAAATATACTAATATACTTTTGTAGAATTGTACTATAGTGCAATTTTACTTTTGTACAAAAGTAAAATTGCATTTTAGTTAAAGTATAATTCTCCAGACCAAACAAACCAACCATAAACCCCAAGTGGTCTGGATGTGCAGTTCAATATAGATATTGCAGTGAAGCAGAACCAACCATGACTGAAGCCAAGTCTACTCGTACAGTGCGGCGAGGAAGAATATTCCCCGAAATCCAGTGGTCATCAGAGAAGAAAGCTCAATGGAAAGCTGAAAAAGCAGAATTTAAGCAGCGTTGCGAACAAATCTTTCAAAAATTGCAGCCTTCTTTAATTAAGACTCACTACAACTGGTATGTAGCAGTTGAACCAGAAAGCGGAGAATATTTTATTAACGAGGATGCATTAGCAGTTAGCCAGATGGCACATGAAAAATACCCGAACTTCCGGCTGCACGTTTTCCGCATAAATGAAACTGGGGTGTGCGGCACGATATGATTTCTGGCAACTTTGGTGATGAGGATGAATTATTTTTTGAGATAGAGTTGATAGCTGCTAACTCCTTTGCACTACCAGTAGAAGCACTTTTTGATACAGGTTTTTCTTGGTGGCTGGCAATTAATAACCAGGATTTAGAAGCACTTGATTGGATTTATCTAGAACAGCAAACAATGCTCACAGCCCAAGGAGAAGCGGAATTTGACATATATTTAGGAAGAGTGCGAATTGATGGCAAGGAATTTGATATTCCCGTTCATGTGGGTGAAGGAGTATCAGAAGTTTTACTTGGTCGCCAGTGGTTAAAAACTCGACGGTTGGTGGTGGATATGCCGTCTAGGGTGTTAACGCTGGGATAATAGCGTGACCCAGTACCACGAGTAGGTATGACCAAAGAGGGGAAGCAGATCAGAAACGGGCGATTGATTTATTGAATATGCCCTACAAATTATTTCAACTATGCTTAAAAACTCAAGAAAGCTAAGTACATAACATAGATTAAATTCAATCTCTCGGTGAGGTGAAAAAAGTTTTTGTTTCAGCCGAGTGCGAGTGCGAGTGAGTAGACACTACGTATTCATGGGGGTAGAAGCAAAAATGGCTGAAAGGCTTATTATTGCGTACTTTCTTAGAACAGATATGTGATTTTGATTTATAAATCGCATTCAGATTTTATTTTTTGAATCGTGCCATCGTTTAAATTTTCCTATAGTTCCGTCTTGAATAGCTTTTGGAGAATCTACAGGTAGTTTCAATTTTTTGGATATATTTTTAGCTAGTTCACTATGAGACAAAGGATAAAGTTGATACTTAAGAGGTAATACAAATCCTTCATTTTGTATTACTTCATGAATCCATATTTTAGGCATCATACGAACGACAAAAACAGGTATAACTCCTATATGATGGCAAATTTTTGTCTTTTCTTTTAACTCTTTGTAATCCATATAACCAAGAGTATTCTTTACTTCAATACCATAGGGGACTGAATCTATTTCAAAGATAAAATCCATATTTTTATCGCTTTTTGTCCAACACTTTTCTTTGAAGTGTTTTACATCGCGTCCTTTCATGACACTTTCTATACGAGCAAAGGCATCCAAAACCATTAACTCACCATAATGGCCTACTGAACGTGTAAATTCAGGATTTGAATAGCTTTCAACCAACTCAATCAAGTCCTTTGCGCTCCGTTTATAGTAACGATAGTTTTTGTGCCAAAGAAGTTTAATATCTCCTTTGGAACTGAGTGTTCTAACTTCCTGTTTAATCACTCCTTCTTCAATAAGGTCTCTTATAGCTCTATTCGTAATCCAATGAAAATATTTATCTTCATGAAAAATTTCAATCTGACGTGAATAGAAAATACCTTCTTGGTTATTGTCAAAAAAATCTCTTACAGTATCTCTGGCTTTTAACTCTACAACATCAACTAAATGCTGATTAGTATCTTCATAATCATCAAAATCGTTATAGTCTGACACAAAAGAATTTACTTCCTCTGTCAAAAAATTTTACTTTTCAAAGTTTAGCATCTAAAGGTGTTAATTATTACATAGTGAGGATTGCTAACTCGGAAATGGTGCGAAATGAGCATGATAAGCCACTTTCAGTATTGCGATCGCCAGGTTTTAAACTATCAATAAGTTCGCCTAACCGCCCCAAAACCTTAATTTGACGTGAGCGCCAGTCAGGGCTGACTCCCCTATTGCAAATACTTATTTATTCAGGGGGCCACACAACAGATAGAATCCCATGATGGCGATCGCATGATAAAACTTTAAAGCGGTTTTACTCACCCGTTTTTAACTTTGGTTTTGGTTTTGGTAATGGTTTGGTACGCGGCACAGAGGCATTATCCTGACTAGTCGCTTTTGACTTACCTTTCTTTGGTGCAGGTGGTGCTGCTGCTCTTTGCGCTTTCTTAGCTGCTGACTGCACTGTGGCTTTATCCTCCTTAGACGCTTTGAGAAATCTGGGTGCAGCTTCTTGTGGTAGCGCAGTCAGTGCAACAAAACCGAAAACATCACGCCCCGGCAGAAATTTGGCCTTGATTGTGACAAAGACTGCGCGTCCTTGCTCCTCTTTAGCCACCTTGGGATTAAATCTGAAGGGTCGGACGGGTGCATCTTTCCATAACAAGGGTATATGACTAGCCTTCATGAATTTCACCTTGCGGGCAGGTTCGGCCTGCTTAATAAATTCGAGTCTTTCATCAGAGAAATTTCGGAACACGGAGATACAGGGAGTAGAGCAGACAGGAATGAACTGCCATAATCCTGATAATTTAAACTCCAGGTCTTCTAACTCTCCTGAAACTGCATCTAGTTTTCGCCCTCTGTCAAAGCCCACTAACTGAAAAGCGATGCGATGTGGTTGCTCTTTGCGTGGAAAGTGAATTGCCTTTGGATAAACAACCAAACGCTGATTCTGGTTGCCAGTATTTTCTATTTCCTTCTTGAGAGCGTTTAATACATCCCATTGTCGCTTCGAGTAGTAAAGTGGGTATTCATAGCTACCGATAGTAACAGTGCTTTGTCCATCAGTAGTAAAGTTGACCGACCCAGTAATTACCCCAACAGCTTGAAATATTGCTGCTGTCGATTCAATTTCTGTTTCTGTTGGCGTATCAACCGATTCAATTTCTGTTTCTGTTGGCGTATCAACATTTACTTGCTCTTCATCCGATGGAGTTTCAACTGTCGGTACTGCTTGGGTTGACTCAAGCGAGGTAAATTCAGCAGATGCCATGATTATTGTTAATAGGAGAGAAATCGCCGTCTAATTCAATCTTAATTGTCTACAAGCGATGGATCTGAACCAACAAGCCTCGACACGAAGCTCCTATTATTAGTTGCCCTAAGTATCCAAAAACTTCAGTTCACTAACATCAATGAGATTTAATCCACCAGCCGCAGCGCCAGGACGCAACGGTGAAGGTGCAGTGAGCGGCTCTCCAGTGAGGGCAGAAACCAAAAGAACTTTATCACTACCACAGGAAACCCAAGAGATTTTATATTCTTCGCCGCTTGAAAGTAGCTTTACACGATCTCCTTTAACGGGTTCGCGGGTGGTGACGGATGCTGATGGAGCCGGTGACGGATTGGTGACGGATTGGTGATGGTTTGGCTCGATGGATGATAATGCTTGTGGAGTAGGGGTTATAGCTATCTCAGGTAATGGTTGTGACGGAGGTGATAGAGTTTTGCCCAAACTTTCTACAAAATCCGTTTTCTCATCGCCCAAACTTTCACTCTTCAAAAAATTAGATGGATGATTATTTACCTCGTTTACAAAAAGATTTTTCTGTAAATGTCCATCACATCCGTCACCATAAGGCTTTGAGTCCATCACCATATCCATAACCTTGTCCGTCACACCTCCATCACCAGCCTGATTGGAAGTGATTGAAGATTCGGAAGGGAACGGAGCCTCATCGAAAGCGCCTCTTAACCGGATACCGTAAAAATGACTGCCAGTTCTGGTTTTTTCCTGCTTAACATCAGACCATCCCAGCACATGATTTAAGACTTGCAGTAAGTCTGGGGTGAAATTGGGTAAGCTCTTGCCCTGTTGCCCGGAATTTTGGCAGTAGTGATGGTAGGAGCCAAACAGTGTGCTGATTTCGGGGCGGTAGCTGCTGCTTTGCCATTCGTTTTTGTTGGAGCCGACTTTGACCACTCCTTTTGGATCTCGCACGATATGCCGTTCCACCCAAGCCGCGATGGAGTCAGTCATTTGTGCCATTTCCCAGTAAGCGAGATCATAGCCAGTAGAGTTTTTTCCATTGAGAGTGTTAATTATTTCACTCTCTGGAATGGTAAGTAGGTACTGGGTGAAGGCTCCGATCTCTGGGTAGAGCTTCTCTCTAAGGTGAGTATCTACAATTGGTGGACAGTAATTCATGTTTATTACAATCAACCGCCTTTTGAGCCATCTGCCGACACCAGAGCCTTGGAGTGCCGCATAATTGGAAGTAATTAAAACTGTGGCGGACAATCTAACATCACAAGCTTTTTTATAAACTTCCTTGGCTTTGGTGCTTCCTCCCCCCGTGAGGGTTTTGAAAGTTTGCAAACCGCCATTGACCTTATCTTGATCCTCAAAAATGACTGAGCGTTTATTGTTGATGTCTACCAGGAAATTAGGATTATCCAAGTTTTCAATTTTGCCACTCCAAGTATTCTCTGAGCCGACTAACGCCGTCAGGATATCCGAGTAAATGCCTTTACCATTGCCGCCATTGCCCCAGAGGTAAAGAATTTTTTGGAGATGAGACATACCGCGAAGTGTGGCAGCTGCAAAACAGATGAGGGTTTGTATTTTTTGGGAGTCCCCCTCCGTTACTTCCTGGAACCAACCGCGAATTGTTGGCCAATCTCTAATCTTGGGATTATCAAAGCGATGGGGTAGTGTCCAGGTTAAATAATTACCGGGTGAGTGTTTCTCAAACTTTCCAGTAGCCAGCACCAGTACGCCATCTAGGAATGGAACGATGCCTGTTCTTTGGGGCCACGTTTCAACAGTTAGCCGTCGCGCCATGAATTTGCGAATATTGACTATATAGCTATCAGTGCCATAGCCAACAATGGAACGGGCATCTAATATTCCTTGAATCCTTGTTTCGATCATGTGGTCATCCTGGGATTTCCACAATCCTGAATCATCACCTAGATAGTACTTCCATTCCTTGTATTCGTTGCAGTACTTGAGGCGTTCTCGGTAATCTTCGACCAGTTCAAATGCCAACATATCAGCCGGGATAATTTTCGACTTCGACTGATAAGACTTTGACTGATGAGACTTGGACTCAACGGCATCTTTGCCGTGGGTCAATTCTCTGATTTGCTGATTTAGTGCCGCGATTAGATTATCCGCACTCATGCGAGTTTTCAAAATATTTAACTCTACAATCGTGCCGTAGAGTTGAGAAAGTTGTTCGAGTTGTTCAAAACTATTTACCTCGTCTACCGCCCCAATGCCCAGCATTTTGGTGACTATGCCAAGACATAGTGCCCAGTTATAGCTTTGGGCCCAAAGCGTTTCACCGTTTGGTGTCAGCAACAAGTCATCAATCCCTTTGCCTAGTGACTCGTCCCAGGTGGGGCGCGATACGGAGGAGCCTACTTTTTGCGCCGCATAAGACAGCGCATCAATCCCCTTGTTTACAGATGCTACGACCGAGGGCTTAGAATCCATGTCATAGGCAACTAATAAGGTTCTAGGGCGATTCATGATTCGCTGTAAGCTGGGCTTGAATCGCTTGGTCTTTTTATCTACCCCACAGGTCGCGCCGTAGTTGGTGGTGGCGGGATATCCAAGACATATTAGACTAAACAGTTTTTCGCCACCTTCGGTCGTAATTACAGGTAACTCAGAATTGGCTAACCATTCATAGAAATCTACATCATCAGGGATACTGCC
This sequence comes from Nostoc commune NIES-4072, assembly GCF_003113895.1. Taxonomy (NCBI): domain Bacteria; kingdom Bacillati; phylum Cyanobacteriota; class Cyanophyceae; order Nostocales; family Nostocaceae; genus Nostoc; species Nostoc commune. The sequence goes on from NZ_BDUD01000006.1 coordinate 13,675, forward strand.
TTTCTCAAGTCCTAGCTGTTGCTCAACGAGCCTTCTAATAGTGGGGACGACGCGAGGATAGAAGCACTGATCTCCGTTCTTAGATGGAGCTAGCCGTTTGTAAGGCTTTGTGCCATCATCGTTTGGTAGACTCAAAATTGAATGCCAGACGCTACCATCTGCATTCAGCATCAGCGCAGCATACACAACGCCGGAATATGGTTTTTTCCACCTTAAAGCCTCGGCTATCCGGTGCGGTGAGTCTGTAAACTCAATCATCGCGTCAAACTGTTCTGCACAAAGTCGGTCACGCCCAAACTTCTGCTTAATAAAATCTTTGAAAGCGCCAAATGAAATCCAATGCTGTTTAACGCTCTCGTTAGTCCAGATTTGCTCAACACTATTGGGCTGTGTCGCCTGATTCCTGGGTTCAGATAATAGTGGGGTTAGAGTCAGTTGATCTAGATGTCCACGAACGTCATTTGTAGCAGTAGTACTAGAACCGTTAAAGGTGGCTACCATTGTGAAATCCTTGTGAGGTAAATTGTGTGGGCTTTACCTCCCCCGAAGATTCACCAAAGTTTTAATTAAATTTCTCTATAACCTGTTGTAGGAAGTTGTAAGAAGTACTAGGAACTGATAACATTAGGTTATAAAGAAATTTAATAGAGATAAAAATGACTAGGTGTCTTCTAGGACTGTTAAACAACTTGTTACAAGCAAGTTGAGTCTTGGGGAGGCATTCTTTTCTTATGTATATCTGGTGACATGACACTTAGAAAAGATGAACTAAGGGTATAGTCTTATTACATAGTAAATTATCTCAGTCTAAAAAAAATAATAAATATCTCAGCTTTATAAAATAAAACAATTTATTTATTTTTTCAAACCAAGACACAGCAAAGCTTTTACAAGCTTTCAATTAATATTAAAAACCAGATAAATACCTCACTATATTAATAGTATTAGTGGACTAAAAATAATTCAATTTGTTGATGCTGCTTCAAAAAGACATTAATCTAAGATTTTGACTGACTTAATACCTTGGCTGCATTTCTGAACTAACAGCCATCTTTTAGCCTCTGGCTCTAGCGCGGGCATGATTCTCCAGTTGAAAACATCTGCCCAAGTTTCGATCCCATGAGCGTTTGCAAAACTTACTTCAAGTTCCTTGAACCGTACCCAATCGCGATCGCTGATAGCTGTCAAAACGGGGAGAAGCCAGGGGAGTGATTTTAAATCAATGGCAGATGGGTTAATCATTTGATTTGTTTTTAGCGATCGCATCTGTAGACACAGATTCTTTCCAGTTGGCAAGGGCGGCAACAACTACCCCTTCAACTAAATTCGAGACAGTTCTTCGCTCGGATTTGGCCCACGCTTCTAAATCCGATTTTGTTTCATGTTCGCAAGTAAACATTACTTTAGCCTTTTTTGTTACTCCCATTTCTACTCACTTCAACAGCTTACTGAATCTTTACTCAACTATATCCTTTAAGACTCTGACTCTGTAAGCTTTTTTAGTTTAACAGAGTTGAAGCTTTAATATTTTAGTTGACAGCTTCAGTAGCTATCATCTACTATAGCACTCATAAGCAAGGCAAAAACGCCAACGGCAGACAAGATACACGTATTCTTGGCGACTTCAGCCTGCAAATTTATTTTGAGGAGAATTTATGCGAGTAACAATCAGGCAATCTCTACACCCATTTATCAGCAATAAAGCGCAGGAATTAGGCATTAATGACCATGCGGAGGTAGTTAACTTCCTTTTACTCCAGATTTTGCTTTCACTCGATGCTGGCACAGACTACTGCTACTGGGAGCCAAGATACTCAGTAGTGTTTCACAGAAACGTTTCATGAAACAGTTTCAACGGTTGCATCAATGTTTCAGCCTCACAACAACCGTGAAACGCTACTTACACGAGCCTGAAACATGAAACATGAAACATGAAACGTTAGTTAATAACGACTACTTTTGCTTGTGACAGTGACGATAAAAAGTTGAGAGTTTTACGATATGTCAAGACCTAAAAAACAACCAACATCTATAAGCGCGGACGCACCTAACACAAACGAGGCTGAAACTATAACAGAGAAAGCATCGATGCCATCAAAAAAGGTAATTCATTTGATGCTAGATGCTGGGCGCTCCAGTATTAAATATCAGGCTTTCGTTAATAACTCTACTGGCACAACACCAGTAATGAAGACCGAATCTTTGGTGTGTTGTGTGCCATCAGTGCCCTTTGGAGAATTAGGAGCTTTCAGCCTAAGCCGAGGCAAAGATGAAAACAACAAAGATGTTGTAGAGCATTGGGTTGTAGGCTCCTCAGCTAGACTGCAAGGTAAGGAATATATAGCGATGAGTGATTCCGAGAATCACAAAGTAGACTACTTCCCGCTACTGGCATTAGGCGCGATCGCCTCCTTGCCAAATCTACTTGAGTTGTCCACGGGTACAAGCGCCAAGCGTAGAACCTTGCACATTCGTTTATCAACCCTCTCGCTAGCTTCCCCATTAGAACTAAAAAAAGCCATTGAACAATGCAAGTGGATAGCAGTAGATGGTGTTAGATACCGTTTGTGTTTCTCTAAACTTGGCTTTCTGGGATTTCCAGAGGGATATGGCGCGTCACTTTGGGCAAGCGAACGCTTTGACGATAAACAATTCCATACTTTTGATATTGGGTATGGTACAGCCACAATCAGCGAATACAGTAATCAAGGCTTATTACCAAAACGGGTAACTTGTAGTCCGAATGGTGGCGGTGGTGTTGCCACACTCATCAAAGAATTCTCCAGAGCATTAAGCAACACCGATTCTTCTAAAATGATTCGCCCCTCCCAACTGCGCGAGATTTTAGAAACTGCAACCGTTGGCGATAACGGCATAAGCGCGATTGCACCTGATGGCGAAGATATTGGGAGTGAGTTAGAGAACGCGATTCATTCATGGATGAAAGATTCTCCCTTGGCTTATGCCCTAGATGACGTATCCGTGAAAGCCAGACGCAGCAAAGTAACTTTGTGTGGCGGTGCGTTTGCGATCGCGCCCGTGCAGATGTTGATTAAAGAAAGATTACTCAAAGGGAGCATTCCAGAAAGTAACTTGTTGATTCCCGAAAATCCGGGAACCGTTGCTTTATCAGAAATGAAAAAACTTTACTTAGGAGAAACGACCGATGTTAACCAAGCGGCTTAATTACAACGTCCCTCAAGACTTGACTCCAGCTATCAGAATGCTTGCAGAAATGGATGGGACAACCCCCGCTTACTGGCTGAGAAAAGCTCTAGAGAAAGTAGTTTCGGAAAGATTCTCTGTCAATAACAATCATCAAATCAATTTAGGGGATTTGGAAGCAATAAGAGGTGAATAATATGATGAACAGTATTGTTAGCACAGAAGAAATAGTAATTGTTCTGGCTGGTGTTGAGCAAACTTTAAGGTTGATTCAAGCTACTCCCGAATATAGGAGACTGCAAACATCAGAGCATTTTACTACATCAAATGATTTGGTTTTGAATGATGCCATTCAATCAATTTCTGAAGTTTTAGATGGCATTGAAAAAGTACAACTCGCTAACAGTTCTGATGAGTATTAATTGTGCGAACGCTTGCCCGGAGAAGAAAAGCGTTCGCCCAGTTGTGACTTATATCAGGGATGAAATCAGTACACACATTCAAGGATATCAAAATGGCGCACCCTGTAGGATATTACTCCCTCTCTCACGACAACGCACTGATTAAAGATATGTGTGAGACATGGGGGGAAGGATTAGAAAAGATGAACGAATCAGACACACTCTGGTTAATTGCAAAAATCGCTCATGAAGCATGGCTAGAGTGTGATTCTTCTACCGCTCCTAGCAACGAAGCGGAGTCAGTATTGAAACGACTGCATGAGTTAAAGCAATGGGAAAAATTTGCACTGATTACCGCAATGGCACAGTAGTCTCATGTACAAGAAACAACTGTATCTAGCTTTGGCTGGAGTCGGGGTCTGCTTCTTGCCTGTAATCATCCCCTTAATTCCCAAGTTGGGGGCTTATGCAGAAGCTGAGAGATTAAAAGCCACCGAAGGATTAGAGCGTAAACGCATAGAAGAACGGGCTAAAACCAGCGATGCCTTATATGAGGCGGGAGTCATGCCCACAACTCGTTCTCTAAGAATCACGAATTATTTTGACAGCAGTAAACGCAACCCCAGACCAGACACAACCCTTTATCAAGATGACGAGATTGTTGATGTCTTTGATGCTTCTGGGCGCTGCATAGGTCGGATTGAAGAAGGGATTTGGAAATGGAAATACAAAGCTAAAGAGATTTGTAAAAGCGTTCAAAATACCAAACCAGTAAGGAGGAAGTAATGGCGTTAGGAACATCTGGTGCAGAAAGTAATAGCACTGGTAACAGTGATGGTAAACCCAAAGGTAAGAAGCGAACGCTTGGTGAAATCATAGATTTTTGCGCCAAGGCTGTTGTGATGATTGTCGGCTTACCGATTAGAGCAGCCGCCGCGATAGTCAATCAGTTTGTTGCTAACGGTGGTGCGGGTCGTGCGTTGGTAGGTGGGATTTTATTTATCGGCGGTTCCATAATTAGTGCTGATTCAACTTGGCAATTAATCTTTACTGGGCCCCCGGTTTGTCCTTGGTTTGAGACGGCTTGGAATTGGCTAAATGTGCCGTTTGCACTGTTCAACCCTTTGTTTTACTTGGCATTCATGGTTTCTGTAGGCGTTCAGGTAATTGAAGCCCATGCCTTACGCGGTAAAAACCCAGATTCAGCTAGGCGGGAACTTCAAGATCACATGGTTTATGAGCTTGAAACCAAGCCTAGTGGCAAGATTGACCTCGTTGGTGAGCTTTGGAAGGACTACAAGACCGCAGGTACACGCGATCGCTCTAGTGCAGGGCTGGTTGTGATTGCGGTTTGGGTGTTCGATATTGTCACCACCTTTGCAGCTCGTAACCCATTCGACTACACAGCCCCGTTGATGATATTGGGCTGCACCTTATTCAACATTGGGACAATGATGGCGGGTGAAATTGGGTTCGCTATCTGGCGGTTGACCAAAGATTAAAGCTCGTGCCGCTCAAAAACTCTTTACATTGAGCGGCTTCTTAATTCAACAGGGCATTTGTTTTATGCATTGCAATAATATCCCAAAAATTACAACTAAGGAAACGGAACACTTACGCGATTCTTATCCCGCCTTATCCCATTTGGAGGCAGGAAATGTTTCTGAATGGTTGCAAGAGCGCAAGGATCAATTATTTGAAATGGCACGGGCATCTGAGAACGAAGCAGACATGACCCGTGTACTTGGCTTACTGGCTTCTGGGATAGGAGCGGTTTGTTATGCTGTCAATCCAATGGCACTGGTTGGTGGTTTAATTGGCGGTGCTGCATGGCTATGGTTTGTTGTCGAACACTCCAACCGCACTAAAGAAATTGCACCTTTTCCCTTTGTACGTGGCAACTTTATAGACGCGGTTGCCCGTGCTGGTGACTATGATAATCGGAGCAATTATCAAGCAGATCATCTTGCTAATACTGTTAAATTTCTAGAGCGACAATCAGCAGAAGAGTACGCCTTTCTTCATGCTGAATTTGAAAATATTGGGCAGTATTTAACGCAAGTTGAGCCAGGAAAACGTTTTTATGCTTATCGCTGGATGTTTGGCTGGTTTGGCAAGCTCAAGGGTCGTCAGCTACCCACTTATCAAAGTATGGCTCTCCATTTACAGGATGTGACGATTGACAGTCGGGTGAATCTGTCAGAGATAAGTGCTATTGCACAAGCTCAAACCCAGTTACCACCGACCGTAGATATCAAACAGTTTCAATCGCCACAGGTAGATATTCAGCACAACCATCAAGCTGCTTCTCTTTCTAGACCTACAGAGTTACAGCCATCAGCTAATGGGCTTGCACCACAGACTATAATTAATCTCCCTCTAGCGAACAGAGCAAACGCACTCATCGCGGCTTTAACGAAAAATGGTTTTCAAGTAGAAGATATGATGAGTTCCCAAGTCATTGCGATCGCTGGCACTCAGCGAGGTGGTAAGGGAACCTTAGCAGCAATCTTGGCAACATTATCTCTAGCTTTAGATTCGGGATTAAACACCCAATACTTTACAGCCGGGGTGGACGTTTACCCCTTTAGTTGCAATCTGATTTCTGCTCTTAAATACCCCGAAAAAGATGCGGACGGTGCAGATAAACTAGTCGCCCGTGACTTGCTTAAATTTCTTAAAGGCTTAGATGCAAGTGAACCTTACTCCCATAAAAACTTACTGTTAGTCATTGATGAGGCGATGCGGTTGCTGTCCCTACTTGATGAGAGCGATCGCACTTGGGCTATTCAATATTTACTTTCTCGCTTCGCCAAGTGTGGCGGTACATTAATTATCGTATTGCATGGCTCTAACCTGACAAGCGTGGTAGGTAAAGCTACGGCAGGACTAGCAGACACCTTTAAGCAATCGGTTAACTTTATTGGGTGTGTAGCTCAGTCTGTAAGCGCTGGTGGATTGCGAAAGATTAATGTTGCCAGTGGCGAATATTTCAAAGCCAACCCTAATAACTTTGCTGAACCTGTTAACGGTGGCAATCTCGGCATGATTCCAGACTGGCTAAAGATAGAGTTACACCCAGGAAATGGTCAACCAGATCCAGCTAGAACATTACTCAAATTCTTCCCGGAACTGGTGCAGCATCACCAGCCAGCAGTTATGCCCAGAGGCGAGAAAATTGCACCAGATGACGCAGTTAATCAGCTAGAATCCATTTTTTCAAAGCCTACCCAAGACGTTGAAATTGCAGAGCTAGAATTCGTCAGCATTTCTGAGGCTGACTTGTCGCAAATTTTAAACATCGTTACTTCAGCCGTTGCAACACCAGTCAGCTTTGCCGCGATTAGAAATAGCCGAAAGTGGGGCGAAGAGAAACCTAGTGTTCGGTATTTAAGGGGTGCGATTGCACAACTTATAGAATCCAAGCAATTGAAGGGTAGCGAGAAGTTAGGCTTTACCGCTTTTTAATATTACTGCAATCTCAAAAAGCCGTTAAGAAAGCACTTAGTTCCAAGACATCAAGACATCAAAAGCCGAAAATCTTAGCAATGGATTTAAATTTATGCACCCAATTGAGTTTAAGAAAAAATGGCAGTTAACTTACGACGAGCTTGCCCTTGTCTTAGGTTATCAAGGTGATTATACTGTCCGTTCTTGGAATATGATTGTCAGACATAAGCGCAACCCTCAAAAAGTTGTTTATGTCGCTTGTCGTCTTCTAGATGAGAAGTGGTCAACTCAAGGTAAGCTTGTGCATTCTTATCTCTAATTCTTTGTATGATTGGGGCAAACATTACGTTAACCATGTTTGCCCCAATCACTATATATTGCCCTTCATCTTTGATTTCGGTCAGTCCCCAAACGCTTTTCTACCCGTTGTAGCTTGACATTACTATAACCAGTGCGCTGCCAGATAGCTCGTAGATAGGTATTGAAATCATCCGAGATTTTTACCGGAATTAATTGATTGATTGAAAAGAACATTGACAAAGCAAATATTGTCGTAATTAACCCCATCATTCCATATTTAGTTAGGGGTTCAGCGCGAATAGGAGTCAGTTGATGTTGAAGCTTTTTTATGAAAACTCTTCAGACCACTGGCCGCCAGTTCTACCCCATGACCTTTAAACACATCAGAAACATCTTCATAAGAGTAGCCAGCGTCTAACATATCCTGAATAGGTTTAGCCAAACTGAGGACTAAATCTGACAGGCTGATAGTTTTAGGAGTCGCCGCAAAGTGTTTAAGACTGGTTTGAATATCTTCTATTTTTGATAAAGGAACAGCTTTCGGTTTGCGCGACATATCTTAGTAAGGGTGTGGGGTGTGGGGTGTAGGGTGTAGGGAATTTTCATGAATTAGCCCTTGTAGCTTGAATCATGAAGGTGATAAGGCAGAGTTTATAAAAAGATAATTTTCTTGATTTTCACTACACCCCACACCCTACCCCCTACACCCTAATTTTGATTAGTAATAAATTATTCCATTGTAAAAAAAACGTGTCCAGAAAAAGTTTAAGTTTCTTGTCGTGATGTGACGAATATCAACAGAAAAAGGTTTGTATCCTCGTGAGGTAGACTAGTCTAAAAAAGCAGTTACCCATGAATCAACATCCTTCGTATCACTAGTATGGCCAGCATTGCCCAATAGACCATGCCCTCGGTGTAACCGAGGTAATTGCAAACAGCCACTCGTGGTTCACCAAAGTCTAGTACTCCCCCAGCCTTTCGTTGTGCCCCCTGGCTCTTGTTACCCCAGTCTTGTCGTGGGGCCAAACGGCAAGCAATACGCCGTAACGCGCCAAGGGCGCTCCTTTCCCTACGGTAAAGCGTCGTGTTTGCTTGTTGGGGGTGTCCCCCAAACCCCCTTTTAACTGGTCTATTAAAGAGGAAGATAAGCCAACAAGAAGTTCCGGGTTATCCGCCTACCTGCTCGGCGCTCCGCGCCTAACGCAGCTACAGCGAATAACCCGGTTAAAAATAAAGAAAAAAATAGCTGAACGCCTAACTAGTTATGCAGCCAGACCCCCGTACCAATCTCAGTAATCAACTAGCTGACACATTAAGTAATCGGTCAGTAGCACCAGATGAAAAGCGAGAAGTAACCATCACGTTTAGGGCTAGCTATGCCGAGAAAGCGAGGCTAGAGCAGCGATGCAGTGGAGTGGTGCAAAGTGACTATATAAGAGCGAGATTATTTGATTACCCTCTACCGCATCCTAAGTTAGTCATTCCCGAAATTAACCGACAGGCTATCTACGAGCTAAAGAAGATTGGTAACAACCTGAATCAACAGACTAGGGCTATTAACGAAGCTGTAAAAATTGGTAGTCAACCGTTGACGACGGAGGTGAAAGAATATCTGAGAACTATTAAAGAACTGGTGGAACTCTTAGAACAAACTCGCCAAGAAATTACCCAACCTATATCGAGTGATGACAATGGTAAGCTCGATAAGCAGGTAGCTGGGGAGTAGCTGACTTATGCCAGAAAACGATGACAAAAAAACTGAGCTAATCAACGTAGCCAGCCAGCTCATTGCAACTCGATTCAAGCCTAATTACCACGAAATTGGAGCAGCTATACTCACCCGCTCTGGTCAAGTATTTTCTGCTGTACATATAGAGGCAACTGTGGGAAGAATTGCTGTGTGTGCCGAAGCAATTGCTATTGGGATGGCTGCTACTGCTGGAGACACAGAAATTGAAATGATTGTAGCAGTTAACAGAGATGGTCAGGTTGTATCGCCCTGCGGTATGTGTCGAGAGTTAATAGCGGATTATGCACCAGATGCCAAAGTAATAGTTCCAGGCGAAGCTGGTTCTATGCTTATTACTATTAATGACTTACTTCCCAATAAATATCACAGATAGAATCAACACTATAAGAGCATATCCGTGTCTCTCTATTAGAGGTTAATAGTAAAGCTTTCGTTGATTATACACAGGATATTTTCACATTTATCTCAAATAATATCTCGGTGTTGGGGCAGAGAGATGATTACCAAAATCAAGGCTAATAAATCATTTCGGGGAACTACCAAATACGTCTTAGAGAAAGATAAAGCTAAGATTATTGGTGGGAATATGTATAGTAAAAGTACCAATGAACTGGTCGAGCAGTTTACCCTATCAGCCCACCTTAACCCTCAACTTAAAGACCCCTGCTACCACTTAATGCTTAGTGTACCGAAAAGTGATAGAACGCTAAATGATGACGAATTAGCTAATCTGTCTCAACGTCACTTGGCATCGGTCATTGTACTATCGCGGCTTAAAGGTGATGAATCCCAAGTTAAACAACCTGAGAAAAGGATATCAGACAGCAAACTAAACCAGCTAGTTGATGAATTTATAGAAACAGAACTGCCAGCCTATGACTTCTTTATAGCGCGACACTCAGACAAAGAACACGACCACACTCACATTGTTGCATCTAGAGTCAATAATCTAGATGGTAAATCCATTCGTACCTGGAATAATTACGCCTACTCGGAATACTCCGCCCGACTACTAGAGCGAGAATTTCAGCTAACCCAAGTCCAAAGTAGTTGGGAAAGTAAACACAAAGCTATGACTCGGAATCAACTGGAACGAGTCGAGCGCGATGGGCTTCCAGGTGAAGAAATAATGCGCCGAGCGATTGAAAAAGTGGCGGAAAATAAACCAAAAATGCCTCAATTTATTGAGCAGTTATGGAGAGAACATCAAGTTAAAGCCATCGTCAGTTATTACGGTCACGGTGGGGTAAGAGGTATTAAGTTCGGTATTGATGTCGGCTCAGTTAATGAAGATGGTTCCCCTCGACTGCTTTGGAAACAGGGAGGTAATTTAAATAAATATAAGTGTTCATTTACAAAGCTTCAGACAGAATTGGGGATAAACTACGACCCCAAACGGGACGATAGCGAAATTAAACGTTTAAATAATTTCTTAGAAGTTGTAGATAATAACCTAGTTAATCAACAGCTAAAATCAACCATATCACCTAAAACAGCTCACAATTTAGCCGAAACTAAACACCAGACAAACCCAGCTAAATCAGATGTAGAACAACAAGCCAGTTCAGAACTCATAAATACAATCGCTGACTTTCTTGAACAGTCAGCAGTTGAGTCAACCTTGATTGAAACATTGCCACAGTTAACAGAACAACTGTCTGAGTATCATCAGAATTTATCAGCCGTAAGAACCACATACGACGAGCTATTAGCGGCGATTGCTCTTAAGGAACAACTCTTATCACAAAGAACTGTGGATGCAATCTCTGACTTTATTGAACAGTCAGTAGTTGATGATGCCTTAAGTGAAACGTTACCACAATTAACAGAACAACTCTCTCAATATCACCAGCAGTTAGCTAATAATAAAACCACATTCGACGAGCTATCATCGGCGATTACTCAAGAGTTACAATCCCATGTAGAGGAAAAAGCAATTTCATCAATTTCTAATTATATTGAGCAATCGACTATCTCTTCAGCATTAACCCAAACAGTATTAGAATTAACGCAACAACTTTCTCAATACAAAGAGGAACTCATTACAGCTAAAGCTACATTTAATGACCTGGATGCAGAGCTTGCGGCTGAGTTACAATCATATCTAGAGAAAAGAGCCATTTCATCAATTTCTGATTATATTGAGCAATCGGCTGTTGAATCAGCATTAACTGAAACAGTATTAGAATTAACGCAACAGCTTTCTCAAAATCAGCAGCAGCTATCAGCCGGAAGAACCATATTCGACGACCTGGAAGCAGCGATTGTTTATTTGGATCAACTCCATAGATCGCAAAAACCAGTGGATGTAGTTGCTCTTAATCAAACTCCAACTATAACCACAGATGAACCAAATTTAAAAGATAATCTTTCAGCTGATTTATATGAGTATTACAGCGCCGACTTGCAAAACTTATTAGTGACTGACCGAGATAAAGAAATTGCTATACGGGCGCTATTAGATAATAAACTAACCCAAGATGTTGAAGAAATTCTCCAAGCCAGTCCAGCCGGATGGACACAAGATGAAGCTAGAGAATTGGTACTTATCGCTAGCAATCAACTGGCAACTCAAAAGTCAGAACCAGAACAGTCACTCACAGAAAAGCAGCGTCAAGAGTCGGAATTCTTAGCTATGGCTGTGCCTATTGCTGTTGAATTAATCAACTGGCAATTAAGAGAAAGTGGCTCAAATTGCCTGAGATTCAAACGTGCAACTCTAGAGAAGCAGGGTAGAGAACTGGTATTTACCCATGATGAACGAGGTGAGATTTTTCGAGTGGCAGTCAGCCGAAACCAGTCGGGTGAGCTTGAGTATTCACCGATTTATATTGGGTCAGTAGAAAGAGAAGATATTCAGCTTTGGCAAAAAGCAGAGCGTGTATTGCAACAAATAATATCAGAAGAACAGCAACAAGAACTCAGACAAAATAAAGAATTTTCTCTCTAGCTGATGACGCACCTCAAAACCGATCAAGCTCAATCAAGATCGGTGTCTGCTACTGCCACAAATCCACTCGTTGAGCTACCCAAAAATGACTTCTGCTCACAAGTGCTTCTTGATACAAGTTTTGTGGCGAAGGCGTTTAAGCAGATACATCAGATGAAACGCGAGTTTGGCTTGGGGTATGCCTTAATTAATGTTGGAGAGTTTCGCCCAGACATGACATCACCGTGCCGAAACGGGAAAATTGTACGCTAAGGAATTGATGCTAACCTCAACGCTATGAAAACAAGTTGTTTTGAGCGAAATGGCATACCTGTATTTATCACTTTTGACTCGAATTAGTCTTGGAAGATGGTGCAGAGTAGTACTAATACTCTGCACCAATTAACTGAGGGTAAACAGCCACTCACGGATGCTTAGAAAAGCAAGCGGCTAAGATGGTTGCTGGGCAACGCTTTTAGCCTTAGCGTACAATTTTCCCGTTTTGGCACGGTGATGCCCACTTGGTGGCACGAACCTTCGATCTACGCCAACGAAAGTGGCTGGATGAAACTTCAACTCATCAATATCTAAGCAGCGAAATGGCCACTAACGTTTTGAACGTTGTCGAGCACTCATGCTGCCCCCCTCACCACGTGATTTACCTTTTTTACCTAAAGTTAATTGCGAATTAAAACATCTGAATCCCTTGTATTTACAACTAAGCAAGCATTTTTAATTTGACAAGTGTCATAAATATTTGTCACAAGTATTTATGGCGCTTCAACCCTCAATCAATTTGATGAAATTGAGGATTTTTCTTTACTTAAAAAACAAACCGGGGACTCATGTCCCCGGCTTGGGTTGCTATTTAATTCTGGCTTTTTTTGTTTTAATTGATTCTGTAACAAGTATATCTACAGAAGCAGTCGAAATGCAAGGCTGACTTCAAAAAAAACGTGAAGTTTTATTAGAGATGCCTTTATTTGTTAGTGTACAGTAACAAATTAAATGGCGTTAAGACAAATTCGTGTCATCAAGTTAAGCCTTACCCACTGCACGACTTGCAACAATTTGTGTTGACACAGCTTGGCTGGAAGTGCCCCTGTTCAATTGTTCTTTCTTGGAGGGTTACTGCATCAGGACGAGGCCAAGCTTTCTCTATTTTCACTGCTCCTCAAAGTCCTAATCGCAAATTGCCAAAGTTTTGACTATACCACAAAACACTTTTGCAAGAGTTCTAATCTGCTGTAACTTGCTGCCAGAGAGTAGCATATAATCCTCCTTGTTTTATTAAATCTGCATGGTGACCTCTTGCCACAATACAACCTTTTTCCATCACAAAAATTACATTGGCACGTATCGCTTGAGTAATGCGGTGAGTAATTACAATCACTGTGCGATTTTTAGCAATTTTATCAACTGTAGCAAGAATTTCTGCTTCGGTAATAGGGTCTAATGCCGATGTCGCTTCATCAAGAATTAGAATAGCCGGTTTTCTTAGCAACGCCCTTGCTAGGGCGATTCTTTGTCGCTGCCCCCCCGATAATTGTCCGCCTCTATTGCCGACAGGGGTATCGTAACCTTGGGGTAAAGAGAGAATAAACTCATGAAGTTCTGCATCTTTTGCGGCAGTCTCTATTTGCTCATCAGTAGCTCCTAAATATCCCATACGAATATTTTCTTGTATTGAGGTGTTAAACAAAATCACCTCTTGAGAAACCAATCCAATTTGTTCCCGTAAGGATTTTTGAGAACAAGAACGCAAATCAACACCATCAAAGAGAATTTGACCTTGTTCGGGGTCATAAAGTCGGGTTAATAAATTAACAATGGTACTTTTACCCGCACCAGAATGTCCTACAAAGACTAGAAAATCACCTTTATGAATTCTTAGAGATAAATTATTAACTCCTTTTCTTTCCGAGGAATAGTTAAAGGTAACGTTATTAAAGCTAATTTCACTGGAAAAATGGGCTAACTCAATAGCATCTGATGCGTCTTGTACTTGTGGCACTTCAGCTAATAGAACACAAATGCGCTGCATAGCAGCTATCCCGTCAATTAAGTAAGGGAGAGAAAAAGTAAAACTGAGGATATTTAGATTTAACCCGACTAATAAAACTTGAAAAGAAACGATAGTTCCGACTGTAATTATGTTTTTGTATGCCATTACTGCGCCAATACTGATTACAGCAAGCTGGACAAACACAAATACTAAAGTGGGAATCCTCTGAACTAAATAAGAGTAAAACTTGGCTTTAACATAAACTTTTTTTAGAGCCTGCAAATCCTGAAAAAAATTGTTAATCGTTTGGAATTGTAAACCAAATAGTTTAACCATTGCTTGGGAGACAATATTTTCTTGAACAACATTAGCAATTTGTCCTTGTTTGTCTCTTATCTGATAGCTTTTGTCTATAGCCTTTTGAGCAATTTTAGCAGGAGCAATAGTGCAAAAAGTTAAACCAATACAACTAATCAGCCCTAGCTGCCAATTGAGAAAAAACATTAAAATAGCAGAAAAGAAGATGCTACCTAGTTCTAAAACTAAAATTAGTCCATAGATTAAGCTATTTTCTACTTTTTCAGTATCACCTGAAAAACAGTTGGCAATATCTCCAGTTGAACGTCGCTCAAAAAATTCTAAAGATAGGTTTTGTAAGTGAGCGAACATACTATAGCGGATATTATTGATAACTGAAATCTGAAATACTATAGCCCAGTAATCCCCTAATAATCCAATAAATATAAATAAAATTGCCCCTCCAAGTAGCAGTAGAAGAATTAAAACTAAGAGACTGTAATTTTGAGGAATAATGGCTGCATCAATAATAAATTTTAAGCTCATTCTAATTGAAGAATCAAAAGCAGCCTCAAAAATTTCACGAGCAATGAGAAGACTTACTAACCATTTATATGGGACAATATATTTATTTATTTCTCTAGCAAACCACATTAAATTCATATAAGTTTTGTAATTATATTTTCTAGTAAAATGGAGTTGGCGAATGAGCAATTAATCGATTATTACAACTGCGCTTTTAAATTCAGTTCAACTTTCGTGGTGCAAAACAGTCGTGGTATCACCGAATATTGCCTGAACACAAATCAAATAGCAGTGACATTCCGCAGATAATCTTTCCTTTTTTATGGCTAACTTATGCCATCATTTTCTAAATATTTTTTGTTCTAGCAATCCTGACATTATGATTATCGGACATAAAGCCTCCTGTAAGGGATTTTTAAGATGTTCATAACACTAGAAAAATAAGTTTTAAAAAACTTGAACCTATTTTATTAACTATTTTTTTTATAAAAATTTACAATTTTAGTTCTTATTTATACCAGTTAGAATACTCTAACTTTAAATATAAAGAGGCATTTAAAGACTGATATATAGACTGTTAATATTGTACTTATAAACATAATGTAAACTGTATTACAGAATCCTTTTGATCATTTGAATATGTGGAATCCCTGCATCCATAAACATTTCTCCCTCAGTTTGAAAGCCGAACTTTTTATAAAAATTAATAACAGAGATTTGGGACTCAATAATTATATAATGATACTCTTTTCCCTTGGCATACTCTATAGCTTTTTCAAGCATTTTCATGCCTATACCTTGATTTCTACATTGCTTACTTACGCAGACACGGGCTATTTTTAAAGAATCTAAATACTTAGTCATTCTCAATGTCCCAAAGACCTTATTATTATCTATAGCAAAAATGTGTATTGCTTCTTTATCTAATCCATCGAGTTCTAATTCGAGCGGAACAGATTGCTCTAATATAAAAACTTCATAACGTAACTGCATAGCTAAAGGAATATAAGGCGAGTCATAATTACTTATTAAAAATGTTAGCGGCATATTCGTTTAGTATTTTCTCTGTGATGTCTCTTTCAAACCAAGATTCCTAAAAATTTAAGGCTACCAAAATCATCAATACTAATTATGATTATGCACCTGAAATTTGCTACAGAGTGGAATGGCACTAAGAAAACGTGAAACTTCGTCTGGGCAGGGTGTTGGGGGTAGGGGGTAGAGTGTAGTGTTAATAAACATTCAAGCTCACCAGGTGAAACAGAGGTTACTTATTCTTCATTCCCTACACCCTACACCCGATACCCTACACCCAAAAGCCTTATAGCTAATGGATTTGTCCTTATCTTAGTGCCATTCGCTACAGAGTGTAAAGTTTTTCATGGAAACTTGAGGGTGGAAGAGGCGGTTGCGATCGCAAAACTTTTCGGTCTACTGAAATTGGATGGTTTGACCCATTTTCCGACTCAAATACTTTAGTGTTAAAAGCGATTAATGAACCAAGAATCTTAATTAGCTCTGATTGTAATGCGATTTCTGAGTGATATAATTCATCTGATTTGATATGATATTTATCTAAATTTCCTAACCATTCTCCACAATGATTACAATATCCAGTCCGCGAGTTAGGAGCTATGATAGGTAATTTATGATTGCAATGAGGACATTGTGTAATTAGAGGATAATGATGTTGGGGGCATACTGCAACTGGCTCAAAAGACCAAAGTAATGGTTCGTATATAGGTAATTTATTTTGATGCCAATAGCTGTAGCATAAAGGGCACCAAGCTTTGCAATCACGAAGTAAATAAACATAAGTTATTAATTCATGCCAATGCATCATAGTTAGACAGGTTAAATCACTACGTAAAGTGAGAATTTCTAGAGATTCAACTAATTTAGATGTATACCAACCACTAAAGTTTAGTAACTTGATATGAGAACGATTTGTAAAAGTCCTACCAACAATCCCCTTACAAGATCCCGATAAGTCATCATGCCCCCAAAAAAATGGGTAGATTTTATGCTTGATTAATTTATCTGGGGTAACGCAATGAACCTCAGCTAAACGAATGAGATAACTAATTAAACTTTCACATTCAATAGCTCCAACATTAATTGGCTCTAAAAAATATAAAACACTACGTTCTGGGATATCTGGAGTATGCAAATCATAACTTCGATATAAGGTTAATTTGTCAAACTGCATTTTCGCTCCCTATTGAATCTCGTCTGGGCTTACGAATTCCCACTAATTTTTTTCGTTTTTTCGGCTCAATATCTTGAGATTTGATTTCAGATTGTGAGGTTGTTTGATGTTTGGATATAGGTGGACAGCGTAAACCTAAGTCTTGATATAACTCTTCTATCTTTCCTTCAATTTCTGCATATCTAGCTTCTCCTTGTTTAATATGTTTGAGAATATTTCGACATTGACCAACTGATAAAGCCCTTTTCTCTAAATGTTTGAGCGTAACAGTAGGAGCATCTTCATTTAATGCTTCTCCAAGGGCATTTCTTGACCAATTTTTGAGGATACCAACACATCCTAAGCTGCGTGAATACAAATATTCCCAATGCGATAGAAAATCTGGTGGCTCTTTTGTTGGTATTTGACACTGAAAATTCCAAATTACTGAGTGCCAAATTTCTCTATCTTCTATAAATTCGGCATTGTAACGAGGCAGATGAACATAAATACTACGTCTACTTAATTGGTCGCCTATATCATGAAGGGTCAGTAAATCGTAAGTTCCAATTAATCCATGCAAAACTTGAGTGAGAGAAGCTAATGATTTAATTGCTTCAGGTACGTCTGTTAGTTTTTTTCCACTAGCTACAGCTAACAAATGATGTGCTTCATCAATAAAAAATATTTTCGGTCTTCTCTGTTTCAAAGCTTGCTCTAGTGCCCATCCTAATTCAGTCTCTAAAATTGCTGGTTTAATTATTAATTGACCATTAGGATTATGATACACACCCGAAGTTCCATAATTTATCTTATTTTGAATTAGCTCTGGTGCTTCTGCCAGTGCATATAAACAACGTTTAAGATGGTCTTTGAAATTGAATAACCCTCCTGAGAATAAACGTGCCTCAATACTAGCAACAGGAATACAACCTTTGTTAACTTCCAATAAAGATAAAGATGATTCAATGATCCATTTTTCAATGAGGAGACGTAATTTTGTTTTACCTACTCCTGTTGGGCCAACAATAAAAATAATTCGTGAATCTCCGCAATCATTTATAATTGGCTTGAGAGTTTCAAAAGCAATATCCAAATAGGGATGTGCCATTGTATATGAGTCATAATAAGCCAGTCTTTCTGATGCTGAAGCTGTATGATATTCAGATGAAAATTGTTGGTTATTTCCCATATATAAATGCTTAATATTTCTTAAATACTTTTAGTTTCTCTTGGTTAATAGATTCTTTTTCCTGTATTGTGGGATGATTATTTTGTTTAATGGCTGTATCAGCTAAGTCAATGTCTTGCAAGTTGCTGTAAGGGTTAACGTTTGGTAAACCACCATTGATTACTTGAAAGACTTCAAGTTTAGGGTATTTTTTGATCTCGTTTATGAAGGTTTTATAGCTAGGAATTTGGTCATCGCCAATCCCAGCTTTTGAACAACTGTGAACAAATGAAGCGTAAACAGCTTGTTTAGTTTTTTGCTTTTTGTTCTCATATTCTTCAGTAATAAATTTTGATAAAATTTCTATAATATGTTGAGGTAGCTTTCGATTATGATTGCCTTTACGGTGATTTAAGGATATTAGCCCAAGATAGCCATAACCGTACTTCTCTTGTGCTTGGTAATAATTATGAAGCCAACGTCTTAATGTCCGTTCTTTTGGTCTACCAGTTGTGATTGATTGCTCATCTAAATAAGGTTTTAATAGTGTGTCATCATGGTTGCACCCCATCATTACACAACACAAACATTCTTTGGCTTGACAGACTCTAGTATCTTTTATATATCTATAGTGATGTAAATATGATGTAAATTATCTAAATTTAACCTTACTCTTAAACTCATAGAGCATTTAGTTTATACATACTGGTAGCATTTAGAGTGAGCAAAAGAATTAACGTTACGTTGCCGGATAGTGTCTTAGAGGATTTAGAAGTATGGGCTGCGTCTCAAGGTCGTCCTACAGCTAACCTTGCTGCTTTTTTGATTGAAATGTCGATTAAATTGGCCAAAAATAGTGGTGAATTTCCCAATAATTCTTCAGTTATAACTAGTAAGCCTCAGTTATAAATTAGACAATTAATTTTTGTTAAAGTTGCCCCATTATTTTGTTGATAATCTATTCTTAACCTTTACACTTAAAGCATTACTTGCTTGACGATTGTCGATGAAGTAGGCACTACGTAAAATTGTTCGACTCTAATTGCTGAAAGTATTGATATATCTTGTTTTTCTGCCCAACTATTATTAAGCATAAAAAGCTACATAAGCATTACTGAACTAAGAAAAAATATCTGCACTTACGGAACGGTTTATGCTTCCATTTTGCGTAATAGGACAAGTTATGCTTCCGTTAGTTTGGACTTGCTGACAATTAATTAACGCAACAATAAGGTTTCAGACCCGAAAATCCTCGCTTATGCTTCCAGACCCTGACAAATTTTGGGTCTGGTTACATCCATCAAAGGTTCCAATTTATTCTTTCGCAAGAGGAATAAATAACGATTAATGACTTGTTTATCATATAGTTTTTATTCTAGGGAAATCATTGTTTAACTTTATCATTGATGCCTTACATTTTTAACTAATTTGCGTAAGAATAAATCTTGAATAAATACAACAGAACAGAATTTAAAATTTCTGTTCCCAAACATACGAGGATAAAACTATGAATCAAGAATCTCTTAACGCGTTGAAGGCTGGAGTTCGTCCTGACGCTCTAAAAGTTGGAGTTCGTCCTGACGCTCTAAAAGTTGGAGTTCGTCCTGATGCTTTAAAAGTTGGAGTTCGTCCTGACGCATAAAAAGCCCAGCATAAAGATAACTCAGGGGCAGGTAACTGCCCTTGACTACTTGATGTAATGAATTACATATAAGTTGTCATGATAAACAATCAAGTGAAACAAATTTTTCAGCAAGATACAGCACCAGAATGGACTTTATTTCCTGAATGGTGGCTAGGAGAGTTCTCAGAAGCGACACGGGGTGGGGTTGAACCCTATCTCTTTAAAAATATCCTTCCCAGTGGATTTCCAGGACCAGAAGAAATAACCAACACATTCCGTTTAATCCAAAAAATGCGCGATGTTAACAAAGCTCATGTTCGTATTTATATTGGAGAAGAAAGGCGGGATGACCTTGTAAATAAAGTAGTTGAATCACAGTTTTTTATAGAAGAATCATTACCAGACTATATATTACGAATAACTGGAGAAAAAAGATTTTCTCTTATATTAAATAGGCTTCAGGATTGGAGTGAATCTCTCACAGCAAGCGTAGGTACGTTTCTCCAATCTATGTTTATTCAAAGGGGTGTACCTCTTGGTGGTTCTGAGATGGTTGTTTTTGCTGGCAATTATGCTGGGACAGCCTTCGGTGTACATCGTGGTTTTGAGCATGCCTTTTTAATTCACTTAGGTCCAGGAAAAAAGGAGTTTCACTGTTGGTCAGAACAATTGTATAAAAAGCTCACTGGATCTTTAGAACCAACTTTTGGTAACTACGAATATTTACTTTCTCATTCTGAAAAATTTATACTGGAGCCAGGGGATATATTGTATCTCCCTGCTTTAGTATTTCATGTGGGAAGACAAGAAGATTTCTCCATTAGCATTGCGTGTCCTTTATATACATATCCAATCAAAAGATTGATTAAGCAAATATTTTTTAATTTAATTGAACAAATACCATTTGATGAAACAGGGTCTTCACCTCATCAAAATTTCACATTTAGCACTAATCCTTTACAGGAATTTGCGAATAGTGTTGTCGAAAATATTCTTAATGAGTGGACACAAACACAAATACCAATCATACTAGATGACTATTGGTTTAGGCTAATTAGTAATGGCGGATTCGATCTCTCGGAAATTTCTATTGATGAAGCCGGACAAGAGATCGGTATAGTCTCACCAATGTCCTTAGAAGCTAACAGTACAATACGCTTAAAAAAACCCTATAAAATTTGCTGGTCAAGCCGTAATTGTGATAATGTAAATTTTCAAGTGTTCTTAAGAGGTCACAGTGTTAGTGTACCTTATTCTGAAGAGATGATTAGACTGTTTAAACATTTAAACGATGGGGATGAAAAGACCTTAAATGATTTTGAAGGTATTATTGAGCATGTTAAAAAAATATCTCAGACGAAAGGTTTTGAAATTGTCTAGCTAATTTTAAAAATTGACGGGAGAACTAAAACAAATGTTTGTCAGCAAAATAGAAAAGTTCTTTAATGAAAATAGTGATTCATGGGAAGTATTCAAAGGAATTATGTGTGGAAATCCTCAAAATTTAAATGGTGAAGAACTAGTCCGTTATATGGATCGAATGATAGAATATACGTTCGACATAATTGAGACAGAAGTTTCCCCCTCAAGTTTATCTGCTCCTGCTCTGCTTCACTACATAAATGAACTTGGTGTATTTGCGCGACATAATTCTCAGTTTTTGAAGTTTGCCGCTGCACATTCAATGGATGCCGTACCTGAGATGGCAGCAGAGTTCATCCGTAATTTTCTAGAAGAAGGTGGAAATGTTGAAATTCCAGCCCACTATGAGCTTTACTCATCCGCTTTATTAAAAGACTTAGATATCAACATTATTGGGCATTACCCAATTGCTTGCACCAGTGAGCTTGTGCAGATTGTTGATTTATTATCTCGTTCTCACTCTCCAAGTATCATATGCGGAGCTTTCTACGCCACAGAAGGCGTAGCTATCAGAGAGACAAAACTGCTGCGCGATATTACAAACGCATACGCAGCCATTAGAGGGAAAACAGAAGCAAACTTACCAAACCTAAAGTTTTACTATGATTTGCACCTTGATCATGGTGTTGAACAAGGACACATAAGTGGAATAGCTCGATTCATTTGCAAGTATGAAAGATATGGACTTAAACTACCTCAAATCTGTGATGGTTTTTTACAGGGAATGCAGGCCATGACAATGTGGTGGACTAGTTTACAGAGTGTTGAAAACAAAATTGATAAGCTTCAAGCATCAGAATTTAAAATTCCTATTACAACCAATCAGGGATAGCTTCACCATTGACTCTTAGCTAAATAATAGACATGATTTGATAGTATTTCTCAAATTCTATTTAGAATATAAATAAGTGAGAGAAGTTGAATTCAAAACTCATGGGATTAATTGCGTATGAATGAATATACGGGTGGTTGTTTATGTGGAAATATTCGTTACAAACTTACAGGAGAACCCATTTTTCCACACTCTTGTAGTTGTCATATGTGCCAAAGGTGGTCTGGTGCTCCGATTGTAGGTTGGGTTGACTTTTCGCGTGCATCATTAATTTTTGATGGACCTGGGGGTTATCCTACCCTAAATCGCACATCTAAAACGACTCAGAGAGGATTTTGCCCTATCTGTGGTAGTGGCATCTGCGCGTTAGATGATGGTTCAGAGGAAATATCCATTACAATAGGAACTTTGGATAATCCAAATTTGATTGTTCCCCAGTCACAAAGTTTTCCAGAATCTGCACCTTCTTGGTTTGATTGCACCCGTCAAGGTGGTTAGCATCAACAGTATACTTCATAGGAGTCCGTTTCGATTTTTGAAGTAAATTGCGTAAGGTATGAGTAGGAAGTCGGGAGTAGGAAATACGGATTTTTGAGTTTACAGAGTTTTTTCAAAAATAAAATATGAGTCCTATAACTTTGATTTTACTACCATTCAGATGTACTGAACTTCTTCAAAACTCAAATAGATTCCTATGTTTTCATAATACTTAATTGATATAAGTTTAGGTATCATAGACAATTATAACAATTATTTAGAGCAATGTTTTTTTTAATTAGCCTGTGTTTACTTTCGTATGGGTGTAATGTTGCTGCTGGTGATTTAGCAGAAAAATTACTTCCGAAACCATATAAAATGACGGAGGTAAATATTAACGATTCGGTTAAAAAAACCAGAAATATCAAGTCAATGGAAAAATATAAGTCAGAGATGATATTAGAGGAAGATATTCCCAAATATATTGCTTCTATTACCCAAAAATTAGCACAATCTCCTTCAATTTTAGAAACTCCTATGTTAGTGGGGAGTTATGATACTCCTGGTGTTTCAATAAACGTAAAGATACTGGGAAATTTTGCTTATGTTGCTGATGAAATTTCAGGACTACAAATTATAGATATCTCCAATCCTTCCTCCCCTGTCTTAAAAGGAAATTATGATACTTCTGGCTTTGTATTAGATGTAGAAGTGGTAGGAAATCTCGCTTACGTTGCTGATTGGAATCTAGGGCTACAAATTATAGATATCTCCAATCCTTCCTCCCCTGTCTTAAAAGGAAATTATGATACGCCTAACTATGCTTGGGGTGTAAAAATAGTAGACAACTTAGCTTATGTTGCTGATGGTTATTCTGGACTACAAATTATAGATATCTCCAATCCTTCCTCCCCTGTCTTAAAAGGAAGTTATGATACTCCTGGCTTTGCATTAGATGTAGAGGTGGTAGGAAATCTCGCTTACGTTGCTGATGAAATTTCGGGACTACAAATTATAAATATCTCTAATCCCTCCTCCCCTATCTTAAAAGGAAGTTATAGAACTCCTGCGGAAGTTAGGGATGTAAAAATAGTAGGCAATTTAGCTTATGTTGCTGATCAACTTTCGGGACTACAAATTATAGATATCTCTAATTCCTCCTCCCCTGTCTTAAAAGGAAGTTATGATACTCCTGGTTTGGCATTCTCCGTAAAAGTAACAGGTGATTTAGCTTACGTTGCTGATAGTTATTCAGGGCTACAAATTATAGATATCTCTAATCCCTCTTTACCCGTTCTTAAGAAAAAATATAGCACTTTTGGCAGGGCTTGGGGGGTAGAAGTAATAGGTAATCTAGCTTACATCGCTGATGAGGGTTCTGGACTACAAATTGTTTATGATGGAATGGCACTAAAATAAAATTAAACTCTTATCTCATTTCGTTTCTATCCTTAGTTACGGGAACGAGGTTCGAGAGGATTAGCCTTGTCTTTATTTGATTATTAATTTTGTCTTACTACTTACAGAAGAAAAATTTCCATTTGCAATGAAGTTTTTGATTAATTTATTATCTACTCCTAGATTTAGGAACGTTTATTGAGTAATCGATGTTTATTATACCAATTTAAAGTGCATTTACCTTATGAAACATCCTTTCCTATACAAGTCCGAACTTATCTGGAAGGTGCGTGAGTTTCTTCACCAAAAAGAGTTTATCGAAATGGCAACACCTATTATTCGACAGAATGACTGTGATCAGTTCTTTCGCCGACTTCAACTTAAGGATAATAGATATCTCCGAGACTCAGCAGCATATGGGTTACGCTACAACCTTGGTATCGCAGACAAGATTTTTGAAATTGCGCCTTGTTTTCGCTCAGATACTCCTGACAACACCCATCTTTGTGAGTTCTTAATGCTAGACCTTTACGCTCGCAATCACTGTATGGCGGATGTTATAAAACTCGCTCAAGATATTCTACAGTTGTTTTATGAGGGACCTATTGGGTATCTTTCTTTTGCTGAATTTGTCAGAGATCAATATGGCATCGACTTTTTTGATGATCCAAATGCCGAAGTTGAATTTAGCACATATCTACAGGAGAATTACGGTTATAATCATCCATCTTTTCTCAAGCGTCTTGACCAATTTATTATAGACCATGTAGAGCCGATGTCTAAAGACTGTTGTCTTATTGTCGTAGATTTTCCGTTAGTAGCAGAGTTTCGCTCGATGCGACGTAAAGAGACAGCAGGAGTAGCAGATCGATTCGAGTTTCAAATTAACGGTATTGAAGTCTTCCACGGTTACGCCGATGAAACTGACCTTGGCCTTTTAGGGGAGCGCGCCAAGAAGCAAGGTCAGTTTGGTCCCGAAGAACAGATCATGATCCAGCTACTTTCCGAAGGAAAAGTACCAGTACAAAGTGCCGGGTTTGGGTTCGGTATTGAACGTCTGTGTCAGGTTTGCACTCAAGAGAAGGATATACGTATATTCACAACTTCCAAGGAGTTTGTTTGAAAGATATCTGCCATTTCCATTATCGTGAAGCAATGACTAACGCTGTACCCATTTTTGATTCGGTACAGGATCTAATCGTCCGAGAAAAGCCGGAAACACCTATTTTTTGTTTCAGCCCCCATGTTGTTCAAGATCGCGTCCAAATTTTTAAAGAGAAGTTCCCTGGCATTACAGCATGGGCCATGAAGTCGAACCCTCACCACCAAGTTTTAAAAGCTGTTGTCAATGCGGGAATTAGGCACTTTGACGTTGCCTCAAGAGAGGAAATTGATGCTGTGCAGGCAGTTTGTCCCGAAGCAATTCTGCACTTTAACCATCCCGTAAAGTCACCAGAAGATATTGAATATGCTTGGAAAATAGGCATTCGCAGCTTTGTTGTGGACTGCTTTGATGAGGTGAACAAGATTTCTAAAGTCATCAAAGCAAACGATATCTCAAAATATTCGGCAGCTACCTTGCTCATTCGTTTCTACGACCAGAATGTGAGAGGTTCTGACCACTACAATTTCAACGTTAAGTTCGGTGCTTCCCCAGAAGAAGCCGTCGATCTACTAGCCCAATGCAAAAAATTCGGATTTAATGTAGGACTTACCTTTCATTGTGGTTCCCAAAATCTTCGACCGGAAACATACCGGATAATGATGCACACCGCTCGCCACATTTCGATGTCTGCCTTTCAAGGAGAACATCAAGAGATACATCGGCTTAACATTGGCGGAGGCTTCCCATGTCCGTATCCAGATAGCAATGCTCCTCCGATCTCTGAGTATCTTAAAGAGATAAGACTAGGCGGGATCGAACATCTTTGTGAGCTTATGTGTGAGCCTGGTCGTTTTTTCGTTGCTGAAGCAGCTAGCCTTTTAACCCGTGTGACGTTGAGACGATATGGAGATAACCGTTTATACATTAACGATGGTATTTATGGTTCTTTCAGAGAGCCTTCATATGTAGCTCTTATGCCTCCAGCTCGTGCCTATAAGGCAGATGGTACACCGATATCAAAACTGACGACATCTCTGCAACCTTTTCAGATTTGGGGAGCAACATGCGATAGTCTGGACGGACTCTCGAACTCTGTTTACCTTCCTAATGTAATTCAAACAGGAGACTTCATTGAATGGGGCATGATGGGGGCATACACCATCGCCTCGACAACCCACTTCAACGGATTTCCACCAGCTAAACTTGTTCAGATTAGGTCTTTAGATCCTTGGATTGATTAAGGCAAGAACAATGTTGAATGCGCTGCTGATATTAATTTCTATCAAGATTTCATCGAATAATGAATCTTTCTTTGGATGTTTTGACCAACGTTTTTGTCTAAACTCGTTATTCTAAAATTGACAGACTATTAAGAGTTTATTTGCTTTTTAGAGATGGTGTCTAGATAATGCAACAGATCAATTTAAAAGCTGCTCTTACTCCTAATGAAGCTGTAAACGATCTCTTTGATATGGGTGTCGCATGTGTAAAACTTCCTGATGACATCATTAGGGCTAGCAATGAAGTTTTGGTTGAAGCTTATAACTTTTTCTCCAATCCTGAGACGATAAAAGAGAAGTTCTCTAGCCCTAACACACTGGAAGGTTGGCGTGAGATTGGATCAGAATTGGCTCCAAATACTGGGCGGTCTGACCTCTCAGAAGCATTTACGGTTTGGTTTCGTAACGCAAGAAAACCTGAAGTCATAGATTGGGCTGTTCGTTGTCCACTTCATCGATCAATGACCAAGCTTTTAAACCCTTGTGCCACCTTCATCGAAGACTTGCTCGTTGCTATCAGGTGTCGCCTCGACCCAATTTATCAATCAAGTAATCAAGTTCCGGTTCCTATTAGAGACTTCTCGTATTTACAGATAAACTTCTCTCGTCCGGCCAAACACACTAGAGACACTATTATGGACGCTCACGAAGATGGACATCTGCTCACGCTCCTGCGTCCGTTCGGGACAGGTCTTATGATTGCACGTGGAGAGCTTGTAGAAGCACCTACACCCAGCAACCCGGTTGGCGTTTTTCACCCAGTTGGCGAATTTCATTCGGTAGTATTGAATGATAACGAGGCACTTGTAATACCAAGTAGTCCCACATTCTACTT
>NZ_BDUD01000007.1 GCF_003113895.1 Nostoc commune NIES-4072
TCTTTTAAAGTTTCTCTAGCGATGTCTGACTGAGGAGAAGGTAATATAACGTCAAAGTTATTGACAGCTTTCCCCTGACGTTCAAAAAGTCTATTGTTAATTTGTAGAGTTAAAATATTTCGACTCCAACCGTTTTCTAAGGTTTTTTGTACATACCATAGCTTTGCTGTTATGTCTTTGATAGCATCCAAAATACGAACATTATGCCCCCAAGGAATTAGTGCAACAAGCTGTTGCACAATTTGCTCATCTGGGTAAGCTTCAGCAAAAGCCCGCATATAGTTTAGATTACGTGCTGAGAATCCCTTCATCTCTGGGAAAGCTTGTTTTAAATCTCTGGCGAGACGTTCGATAACTTTTGCACCCCATCCCTGTTGTTGTTGTTGAAGAAGAATATCTCGCCCAATTTGCCAATAGAGTAATATCAATTCGCGGTTAACAGACAATGCCGCTCGTACTTGGGCACTGCGTATGCGTTCTTTTAACGAGCGCAAGAAATTGTCATAATTGTCCATTTCAGTTAACTCTTAATTCCCCGCTTACTGATAAATTACTGCGCCAATCGCGTACCTGATACTTGTCTACAATCTAACTTGTCAACTTGTAAACATTTTCATATATTAACGTGTTAACACTGTTATATGTATTCTTATCTACATGAAAACAATCGCCATAATTTCTCGAAAGGGCGGTGCTGGTAAAACAACTCTGGCGGTGCATCTTGCTGTTGCTGCCACTATTGATGGCTTATCAACAGCCATCATCGACCTAGATCCACAAGCTTCGGCTGCTGGCTGGGGGGACAGTAGAACCCTTGATGCTCCTGCGGTTGTCTCAGCACAAGCCGCCCGTTTACCAAAAGTTTTAGAAGCAGCCGCTAGTAATGGGGCAGATATAGTTTTTATTGATACAGCACCGCACTCAGAAACCGCAGCGTTGGCAGCTATCCGTGCAGCTGACTTAATTTTGATTCCCTGCCGTCCTGCAATTCTCGACCTACGAGCAATCAGCGATAGTATCGACCTAGTAAAACTTGCTAACAAAACTGTAACTGTTGTCCTCAATGCTGTTCCTCCACGCGGTTCCTCAGCTAGTGAAGCCATTGAAGCAATTGCCACTTATGGAGTTGCAGTTGCCCCCATCCAGGTAGGACAACGAGCGGCATTTGTGCATAGCTTGACAGCAGGACAAACAGCCCAAGAATATGAACCTTCGGGTAGGGCTGCCGAGGAAATTGAACAACTTTACAAGTGGATATGTAAACAAGTAAACATATAAATTATATTACTTGTATACAAGTAAACTTATAATCCGAACTTCAATATAGATATGGCTAAGAAGAATCTCGCAGACGCTCTACAAATTGCATCTGGGAAACCAGCGACCGATGAACGCTCTCCTTCTCCTGCTCAGGCAGATGATAAACCCGAACTGCCACCTTCCAGGCAGGGGAAAAAGGCGATCGCCGGTCATTTTGACCCGGCTGTATCTAAGCAGTTAAAGCAATTGGCATTGGAACAAGACACTACAGTTCAAGCTTTGTTAGCTGAAGCTTTAAATGACCTGTTTGATAAATACAACAAGAAGCCAATAGCTTGAGCCGACGACAGGATACACATAGAAATTAATTTAGGAGAAACGTTTTTCCTAAACCAAATATTTGAGAAATTTTTGACGCTACTTTCAAAACGGAGAGCGGGTGAAAGGAGTGTAGAAGGCTCTCGCCCCAAGTCTTGCCTCACTAGTGGACAAGTGACTGCATAGCGACAAAACCTGTAACCATTCATCTTCGGATATAAGAGCAAGTTTTACCGATTGCTGAACTATAAGAGTACGTTGAAATCTTAGAAATATTCTCGCCCTAACAGCGACAGGAGACACATGATCAGGAATTTAGGAGAAACGTTTCTCCTAACCCAAATTCAGCACAACCAAAAGACATTGATCAGGGCATTATCCTCAAATATAATTACCGTTGCGCTCTGGTGATTGCGCTCTTTCTGCTCAAACCTGTGCAATTACGGTATGCTTATCAAAACTGAACCAAAAGCTTCTCGGTTGGGTGCTAAAGAGGTAGGAGTTGGGTTATGGATGTTCTTGATTTGTACAGGCGGTACGCTGCTGGAGAAAGAGATTTTAGTGGGGCTGATTTGAGTGATATCAAGCTCAATATTGCTAAGGTTCGTAAATATGATTCCGCTATGAATAATCTCAGCAACATTAACTTGAGTGGTGCTAATCTGACTAGAGCCGATATGCGCTACGTAAACTTTAGTGGCGCAAACCTAAGTTATGCCAATCTGGAAATTGCTATCCTGACATCTGCTAACTTGACTAATGCTGATTTAAGTAATGCTAATTTGTATTGCACTGACTTGGACGGAGCCAAACTAATCAACGCTAATCTACGCGGAGCCAAACTGGTGTCTGTCAGAATACACGGTGTTGATTTGACTGGTGCTGATTTGAGAAGTGCTGATTTTACGGGTGGTGGGGGAATGATCACCTTTTGTAACACCATCATGCCGGATGGTACTGTCAGAACCGAATATATTGACTGAGAAATTTATCAATTCTGTGTCGGCTAGAAGATATCAAGTAATTAGTATTAGATGCTCCTGGTAAGAAAATTCTGCCCATAGTTTCTTACAAGGGTTGCCACAGCCGGGCGAAATCAATGGTTGTGAGAGCCAGTGTTGTGCATCTCTATTATGCGGTCGCACCTGAAAAATTGCGATCGCCTACGACTTCGCAATCAAGGTGCGACATATTGGCGCTTAAGAACCTTATGGTGTAAGCTACATTAGCCAAATAATCAAAATTTTTTCTTAGTTTTTTCTTAATAGACTAAATTTTTATTGATAGCAGTAGCAGTATATAAAGATGGCAGCGAAAAGAAAAATCTTAATTATCCTCTAGTTGCCGAAGTATTGGGATTTAGTGAGGAACTTAATTTCAGGAACTTGGACATTCTTGAAGCGGTCGAAATGTGGGGAAGTACACTCTACGAAGGCGGGTTGCCACAAATTGGCTCCATCCCAGATAGTATCCCTGAAATTGCAATTAATGAAGGTAGACCCCGTTATACCTTTTACCCCAGTGAAATCGGAACCAGTGAAATCAATATCTTCCCATACAACAAGCTCCCATTTAGCATAGCTGAAAATAGCGTTCCTCATAGTAGAACCACTGAAGTCGATATCAATAAAACAACCTTTCAGATTAATGCCACTGAGGTCAACGCCTCTGAAAAAACCTTCACGTCTGTCCTCAATAGTAGCAGTAGCGAAATTTCTCCGTTCAGCAGCGTAGAAGCTCAACAATTCCTCAGCATTTATACTCATCTATACACTTTCTCATTAACCACTATATATTGATCTAAATTAACCGCTTTCCCTTTAATGTCGTCTTCCCCTCTATTTCCCGACATCGGGCAAGGCGATCGCGCTTTATGGGTTAATCTGGGACTGGTCATCCGTGAGAGGTTAAGGTAATTACAGATTTGTCAAGAGGGTGCAGGAAAAGGAGACAAATCCAGCTTGGAGACTGGCAATCGTTTGGCTTTGACCACTCCTAAATCTTGATTTTCCTTGGCAGCGAAATACTTAACAGGGTCTTCGGCTTTGCCTTTTTCTTGCGCGACACTAATGAGACTATTTTGAGTATTTTAACTGATTGACAAAATGCTCTTTATCTTAACCTTTCACCGATGTATTAATATTCAGTTAGCATATCTCAGTGCAATACCATTTAGAAAAAGCTAATGATCTTCGTACCATCTGGCAGAGTGGTATTACAGAAAATAGCTCCCTCAATCCTTGGGTTCTCGATCCCACCAGGGAGGTCAATTCTAGCTCGACTCAGATCGACATCAGTCAAGTTAGCTCCTTTGAGCAACGGTTCATTACCGATGAGCGTTCCAGTCAAATTAGCCCCATTGAGGTTAGCCCCATCCAAAGGACAGGCAGTCAAGTCGGCATAGCTGAGGTTAGCTCCACTCAAGTCAGCTTCAGACAAAACCCCATCGGATATAACAGCATGACTGAGGTTAGCCCCACTGAGATTAGCTTCTTCCAACCAAGCACTGCCCAAGTTCACATGACTGAGGTTGGCACCACTAAGATTGGCTCTGTCCAGCTTGGCACCAAACAAGATTGCACCACTCAAATTAATCCCTGGCAATTCGGCATCTCTCAATCTGGGGCTATCCAGCTTTACTCCACTGAAATCTCTTTCCCCAGCAGCATAACGCTCCAGCAATTCTGATTCAGTCATAACCTACCCCGCACCAGCATCAATTAATACTATCCTTTCTAAACTTCCCCTTGATGTCATATAACCAGGATTTAAGAACTCGTGGCTCGGAGTCGGCGCAGCGGAGTGGCTCTTGCGGGCTTGCAGGATCTAGTTGGCCCAATCAGTAATCTTTCTGCCCGTAAGAGCCACCGACTCCGAGAGCGTAGCGGTCACGAGTTCGTCGGGTCAATACGCTTTACGGCTACTGACGGGTCTACTCCAAAAATCGCATTCCATTCTTGTGATCAAACCTGACCTGGAAATTATCTTCAGTACACTGTTGTCTGCCTAGACACAATAAGAATACTTGATACAAAAATGAGTATCGCGGGTAGCAATAGGGAGTATTTGTGCGGAGAATTTCTGTTTTGCTGACAACTGACGCTCACACCTTTTGGATCAAAAATGAGTATTTGCGCGTCATCTAAAGCCAAATCATTGCTTAGAATCAATTCTTGAGCAAAACTCTACTTTTTCATATTACTTTGCACTACATTTGTACTATCACAACTGCATTCCACTTGTGAGTTACACAAAAGCTATGCTGTAAACACCACTTATTACATACGGTTTATGTAGTTTAGCAGTATTGAAATAGTAGTTCTAAATACCTTGCCCAAGTGGTAGCTGTTGGGTAGCTCAACTGGTGACACACAGCTACCAGTTGAGTAGTAAAAAAGCGAGTTGTTGAAAATTTGATCATTCCCCAACTGGTAGCTATAGAGCAGCCCTACTGCTACCAGTTGAGCATAAGACATTTTGCGAAAAGTTCGGGCGTAATGCTTACTGATTATGACTTACAGCAAATTTTTATCGCTTGTTTTATTCTCAATAACTTCAAAATTATTGAGAATATATAATACATTTATGTTGCAATTGTGCTTCAATAATTATTTCATTAACTTAATCCAGCCCACTTAACATCCGATTTTTTTCTTCATGCCTGAATAGAAATTCTTCATTTTACAATCTCCACGCTTGTTAATAGAGATGAAACTTGTTTTAAGTAGTGAAATTGTCTGATTAATCACAGTTACAATTAGCAGACATTTTGCACCTAAAACCCCGATTCATATACAAAATGTCTGCTATCTTGCACAGCTTATACACGCTTTAAACTTTTATAGCTGTCAGGAAACTTTGATTATTCACTACAAAATGTCTGCTATTTTGCACATCGCTTTTTTGAAAAATTGGTGTCTAATACATACACCAACTACCTTTTAGCCACTTTTATCAAACTTATTCATTCTCAATAACTTTAAAATTATTGAGAATCTATAATACTTTTGTGTTGCAACTGTACTTCAAAAATCTCGCTCAATCGATCAACTTCTTCAGTAAGTGAATCTGAAATTTCCACTGTGAGTTCAGGAGTCATTGTATATATTGAGCGTTAACTGAAACAGAAACTCGTCTAACGCAACAACTACACTAAACACTCGTAAACCCGTAAATTTGGTGTAGTTTAACCGTAGTAAATCAGTCTCATCTGACACTAATATTTTTGGCCGTCCAAAAGGACAAAAACAGTGGTTTTTTGTCCTTTTGGCCGTCCAATGAACGCCAACCCTACTCAATTGTCATGCTCTGCTGACAAATGCCCACCTGTCAACGGCCGTCCAAAAGGACAGAAATGACCAGTTTTTGTCCTTTTGGCCGTCCAGTGTTTTTGAAAAAAATCTTCTGTAACTCTTATTCAGTCTCAATTACAGCCACTTTGAGGCGCTATTTTTATTGTCAATAAGATTGGGTCTTATTGACAATGCGTAATCATGATATGTTGCAATTGTGTTTCAAAAATTCTTTCTTGAACTTAACCCACGAGTCAGGTGTACGCTCTGCGTGACTCACAAGCTAAAACCACGGTCAAGCTGTTTCTGCTTTTGTTGCTCCTCCCTGAGATGAGCTTCTAGTTCCTGACTCCAATCAGGATTATGGGTTTTGAGCCTTTTACCCTGTGGCAATAATTCTAATACTGCACTAGCAGCAAGATTCCCTTGCGAATCATTATTGAATGCTACGACCACCCTATTGAAACTCTTGAGAAATTCCATAGGTAGGTTATTCGGGTCATCAGCTACCATCAACATGGTTCTAGTTGGTGGTAGTCCCTTGCAACTTGAGATCAGGTAGGTGGCTGCTGACATGGCATCAATTGGTGTAGAACACAAAAAGACGTTTTCTACCTTGTCCGTTGGTTGCCCTCCCAATCTCAGATAAAACCAACCTTTTTGTGTAGAGGTGTTTTGGTCGTACTCCACAGTGCGATGATTTTCTCTAGGCTTTGACCAAACTAATGCACCAGTTTTTTCACCATCTAAATCACGCTTGATAAACAAAATATTTCGTTGCTCATCCATGTAAAGCAACTGATTATTATGTAATCCTTGCACAATATAATCTGGTATATAGCGTTTCTCGTCCAAATACTTGTGCAACACTTGCCAAACAACTTTATCCTCTGGTGGTGGAGTGAACTGGGGCTGTTGTTTGCGTTCAATTTCTTGAAGAAACTTTTCTAACTGCTCAATTGGGAGTGGTTTAGCAGGAATCACCAGAATTTGATTAATGCGCTCATCATCACGTTCTGGTTGGTAGTCAATGCCACGATGTTTTTGCAGTCCTGGGAAGGTATAGGCAGGCCCCAAAGATGTACCGCTAAATTTCTGATCATTCCATGAGTAAGAGATGCCTTTACTTTTACCGTTGCGTGTTAGCCCATGACGCATCTCAATACCCAACAGTTGCAATCGTTCCATCAGTTGGGGCATAGTCGGTTTATCTACTGTGGCGCGGTCAATTAATTCAATTAGTTGGGTTTTGATTGGCTGTTGTGGCGGCGTGTTTCTCTCACCCTGCTCATATTCTAGTTGTTCTCTTTCAACTCGTCGCTGTTGCCCTACGCTGGGGGCGCGGTTCAGTTTCTCCTTGCTATTGAGGGTCTGCTGTAACCCATATTCTAGTTCTAGCTGTCGAATGATTTTTTCAGAGCGCACATACTCCCAGCTATCACGGGTAATCTTGCCGTCATCCAAACTGATTCTGCTGGCGCAAATGTGTATATGGTCGTGGTTGCGATCGCTGTGGTGGTAGATGGCATATTGGTTAGCTGTGTAACCCATTTCCTCGATGTACTTGTCGGCTATCTCGCACCAAGTATCATTGTCTAGTTGTTCGCCTGGGCTTAGTGAAAGCGAAACATGATGAACTACTTTTTCTGCTTCTGGATTAAGTTGTCGAGACAGTCGGAATTCTCTGGCTAATTCTCTGGCATTTGTGCCAAACATATTGCCGCCAATTAAGGATGACTCCTCTTTGTTTTCAAGATAGTCAAGGAGTCCGCGAAAGCTTTTACCTTTGGTTTGGTTGCCAATCATTTTTACTCCCAGTCTTCCGAATCACTGTCATCATCAATGTCATCGTCATCAGTAACTTCAGTTTCGATTTGGGACAACTCCCGACCAATTTGTTGTAAGAGTTCTTGTAGCTGTTTTAGTTGTTCTGGATCTGCGGGTGGTCGCAGTCCCATTTTAATAGCTGTGTTAGTAGCTCTAGTGAGTTGATTAATATTGCTGCCGATGCGGACTAATTCTCGGTAAGTAGCTAGGGTTATTTTGCTCAGTCGTTTGGGCAGTGGTTTTAATAAAACACTGCGTCTAGTTAATTCAGCTATGCTTAGTCCCGCGTCTTGTGCTTTCAACTTAATCATCTCGTGTTCGATTGCGTTGACACGAGCTTCTAATGTCTTAGTACGAAGCAGGTTTTTTGACAGTTTGGGACGCATAACTGTGGGAGGTATGAGAGGGGGTTTCCAAAGGGGGATGCTTCCCACTTTGGCAAGCCTGTCGTCCGAGCGGAGCGAGGTTTGCCGTAGGCAAAAGGCACGGCTTGCTTCTAGCCAAAATATGGGGGGTAAGCGAGGTGTCGAGTGCTACGTATGTACGGAGGGCACAGCGAGAGGCTGAGGGCGGAAGTACAACGGCGTAGCCGTGATGCTGACTATCCTACAATCTACAGAGGGAGATAGCAACGGCGTAGCCGGAATTTAAGATAATCAAGCAAGAGATAAATTCTGGTTCGGCGTAGCCACAATAGAAGAAATAAAAACGGCGTAGCTGCTATATGAAAATTCTCTTCTTCAGCGAAGCTGCCACACAATATAATAGTCCGGCGTAGCCACAATACTAAAAAATAATTCAGCGTAGCTGTTTTAAGTAAAATTCTCTGATTTAGCGTAGCTGTAATAGTCAGATTTTTTAGCATTAGCTTGAATAAGACTACCAGCGAAGCTGCCACACTAAAAAATATAAGGCGTAGCCGTAATACGAAATGGAGAGAAATTAACCACGCTAAAACTAGACTGCTTTTTGAAGACCGCAGTGCAAATATGATTTTAAAATTAGTCAAGTCTATTTCAGTCCCTATTTACTGGTGTAAGTTCAGTGAACGGCAATAAAACCACTGTATTGTTGGTTAAGTTCAGACATCTTAAGCTACTATCTAATGTTTTGCTCTGTACCAAGAACTGGTCATCATCTCCTGTGACGGTACATACAAGTCCAATCAACGTTTCTATAAGGGATTTCGGGTGATGTTGATTTGGATCTCCTAGATTATTTTGAATATTAAAAGACATAGATGATCCATCAGACTCTCCAAGATTTTTCAGCCTTTCGCGTCGTGCGGCACGTTTAGCTAATATGGACATCAGGTTAGACCAGATTTCAGCATCCAGTCGGTAGACTTTAATTTTTTGCCTCTCAAACCCCGGCTCAAACCTCGACCAGCGAAAAGCCGCTTTGATTCCCAACTGCGATAACATCTGATGCACAACCTGAACATCACTCATTTTGTCGCTAATGGTGAGTTTGAGATGGTGGAATATTTCTGGGGCATAAAGGCGAATCTTGTCGGCGTAGGGTTTGAGGTCAGCTTTAGTCCATTCTTTTTTTGGATCTAAAAAGTCGTTTAATCCAAATGCTTCTCGCATAGAGCGCCGCAGCGCTGTACCAGAAATATCCCACGGGCAAACAGCTTGATTCCAATTAGCTTGTTTCTCTAATGATTTGGCGGTTCTGTCAATTCCTAATGCAGGGTTAAGTTGCGCTTCTAAATTGAGCAGTTCCCCGCGTCGTCGGCCTTCTTTGTCCCAAAGTACATCTTCTAGAGTTAGCTCGTCTACGCAGTAGAAATCTTTCAGGTAATATTTTCTAATTGCTAGTGCGTCTTCTGGTGAAACTGCCTCTTGGGATTCCAAGAGGGCAATTTCTGGGTAAGTTAAATCGGCGGCGGCTACTATGTCTTTGGCTTCAATTTGTTTGATTTCGTCTTTGGCTGACTTTAGTAACAGTTTGACAGCTTTATCCGATTCTCGATTATCAATTTTAATCTGATGCCCTTCATGTTTTAGTCTTATAAGCAGTGCATCAGAGAGATTCATCATCGAATAATTCTGCTCGGCACTAATTCGGGCATACAAATTAACATGAGGGTTTGATTGCCAATCGAAATTAGCAATACCTTCAACAATATCTGGTCTGAGGTTGGAGCGGACTAAGCTAACAGTGGCATCTGTTCTCTGTTGTAATTGGGCTTTAATTTCTAGATAATTACTGGAACGAGAAACTTTACAGTAATTTGTCCCACGTTTGGCACACCAAACTGTGCGGTCTACGTTGTCTCGTAGTCGGGCTAAAGATTGGGACATATCAGCGTCGGTGGATGATGCCCCGGTGAAAATTCCATAGACTTTCTCGACAAAATCTGGAATTTCTATGCTGACTCCGGTGGCGACTGTGGGAGAACAAATAATTACGTCATATAATCCTTCTGCAATCACAGCATCGGGAGTTTTCAAAAACCTTTTTTCATCAGGATTGCCACTGGTTTCTGAGTTAACTAGCAGGATTCTAATACCAGGAATTTCTTTTTGTAGCAGTCGGGCTGTTGTCTTGCTGGTGGCTTTGCTATCTGTGGTGACATATAGCGCCTTACCTTGCTCGATGTTCCGTGCATTTTGGATTAACTCGTTTATAACAGCTGATTTATCTTTGGCTTGAATAAATGTGACGTGGTAGGGTTTGGGTTGATAGTCGTTATAAATTAAGTAGATTGGAGCCGGATCTGCTTTCAGTTCCCAGAGGTAATTTAGGGTTGGGTTGTTTAAATCAGCGTCAGCAACAATTATCCTCCGGGCGACTCTAATTAATTCTGCAAATCTTGCTAGTAATGCTGGACGTTTCCCGTCTTTATCACAGGTGCTAGAAGTTAATAAGTGACGAACAACTTGGACAATTTCATCAATCATTAAGTCACAGCCAGCAAATTTTTTCGGGTCGATGGCTAGGAGTGAATCAACACAGAAACCAATTCGGAAGCTGTAAGCTGATCCTTTGATAAAATTGCCGTTGACTTTATCTAAGTCGCCTCGGTAATCTAAAGAAGCCCTGGCACATAAATTCTGTACGAGCGCTATTCTGTGACTCGGTGCTAATAATTTCGGAGAATGCGCTGTTGTTTTGGCCATAAACTTAGTTTTACCAGTGCCTTTGCCTGAGTTAAGGGCAATAATTCCTGACTCAGGTAAGTCTTTGATCTCTAAGGTCGATAAGTCGGCTGTGGTTAGTTTTAATGAGGGTTCGTAAGTTAACCGATTTTCTAAGCGTTGCCACAACTGCCAATGTGCTACTGAAAGGGCTTGGTTTAAGGCTGTTGACCACGCAGCCACGCCAGCATTTACTATCAGGTCATCAACGCCTTTACACAGTCCTTTTTGACCGTCCCAGATGGCGATATCAACTATTGAACCGGCGGCGGTCAGTAATCGGCTAAAGCGGAAAGTCGCAGCGTTAACTCGTCTCTGGGTTAGAGTATTGGTGTCTTGGTCAAAGGCGAGGGTAAATTTTCTCCCTTTAACAGCAAATCGTGCTATATCTGAGATTAGATAGGGCAAGACTTGGTTGCCTAATAAATCCTTGCTGCGGTAGCCGCCGTTAATTCCGTAAAGGGCAATGGCTACATACCCCTGTGACAACAGGCATAAGGATTTTTTACCCCCTTCTGTAATGATGATTGGGATTTCTGGGTGGAGTTCTAGCCAGTTCCAGAAACTTTCGCCAGGAGGGGGGACTTCTACGCCGTAGCGGTTGGCTATTGAGCGTCTATTTTCTCGGTTGACGGTGGGGAGATAAGCCCGTGAGCCGTTGCCAATTGGGGTTTCGTATTTTTGATCCTTGTCTTTTTTCGTGTCAATCCTGGGTTTACTGAGTTTGCCTTGCCAGGGGCTACCGTCTTCGTTAATAAATATTGCGGCGTGGAGTGTGGGTTTGGCTTGATGCCCAAATCTGGTATATTTCCAGTTCAGTGCGTCGTGGATTGGGGTTGAGACATCCCCCCCAGCACTAATTTCTATGTCGGAGACGATACGGATGTTATCAGTGTACAGAGAAATTGCGATCGCAGAGCCGATAAGAAATTCTCGCTCAATTCGGCTGGCAAACTCACTTAAGCTTTCTACTGGCAGTAGATTTTGAACAGATGGTAGAACACTTGATAGATTTTTCAATTTCTTTCTCCTGGCAGGGGTTAAATTGCCCTCGCCAAGAAAAGACTGAATGTTAACTTCTATCTACAGAACAGTTGGCGTAACTTGTGCGGTAGAGGGGAAAGAGTCAAGTAGTTTGGGTAAAGCCTTCAAATAAGTTCTTTTTTCCCTTTTAATCTGTTGGAAGTAAGGCTTATAATCAATAAAAGGCTCCACTTGATTCTTACTCCAGTGGGGGTTTTACATTCTGTCTTTTCTGGCGGGGTGGACGCGTGGTAGGTGGTTCCAAGCACCGAAGCCACAAATTACAACAACCGAAATCAAATGAAGAATTTGAGCCTAAGTCTGTGAGTTCGTACCTCGCAGACTTTTTGGCTTATTAGCTCAATTTCTTAACGATTTAAAACCATAAATAGAACTTAGTTGGTTGGGGTTGAGATGTTGTTTGCTTGTCAGCATATCATTGAGTAACATTAGGCACATATTGTCATTTGGCTAACAGTCAGTAAAAAGTCAGAAATCCGTATATAGATACCAATTAATAAATCCATCAAATCTTACTAGTTTGGCTATAGCTTGAGTGATAGGTTAGTTTCCCCTTTACGATCGCGTCTTTACTCATTTGTCTTAAGCCAATCCTTGAGTAATGTGTTTACTATTTCACCCATAGGCTTACCTTGCTTAGTACAGGCCACTTTAAATTTCAGTTTCACATCCTTGTCCACATAGACACTTAGCTCAGTCATTCCCTCTGGAATTTTCTTAGACATTTTCTCTCTTTGCGCGATATCTAGTATTCTCGCATCACCTCCGGCATCTTCGTCTACCACGTATTGCGCGATTGCGCGATATACGTTATGATAACAGACAAGACAGAGAAACAACAACAGCCGTTAACCAATTCGTGTCTGCCGAGTAAGGAAAAACCTTATAAATCAATCCTTTTAGCGTGTGGACACTCCAAAGCTACCGTTAGTTGTCAATACCTGTTGATTACTTGTCAGCATTTGTTATTGACTATCAATTACTGTTTGACCATTAATCAATAAATGAAGTATGAAAACATCAAATCCCTCACGGGGACTTGATTTAGATTCCCCTGGTCTGTTTTGCTCAAGTTATGTTACGAAATCTGAACTAGCAAAAATTCTTAACGTTGCTCGTTCAACTTTGGTCAGTTGGGACGGTATAGCTCTTTACCGCATAGATGGCTATCGGCAAGCCTACCCAGTAAAAACTGATGGCAGTACGGATCGCTCTTGCCCTTTATCCCCGTACCAAAGCTGGGTTCTGTCCCGCATTGGACGAGTGATGGCTAATCTGCGTTCTGTCGAACGGGTAAAGAACTACATCAAAAAGTATCCCCAGGAATTCAGTCAAGCCAAGTTTCAAGCACAGTTCGCCCAAGTAATTCAAAGAGGTACAGCTGCATGAATCCTAATTCCACCAAAACCAATAAGCCAGAAATGATTTCTATTAAAGAATCTGCCGAACGTTTGGGAGTTGCTGAAGAGATTGTCCGATTCAGCCTCCAAGAAGCTTACCCCGATGATTTTGATAGCCTCAAGGAAATAACTTTGGCAGAATTTGAAACCCTAGCCAACACATTCAAGCAGAAGGCTCTTGAACAAAACACGGGGGAAGTAGCTGCGATTGCTCCTTCTAGCGATAGTCCTTTACCAATAGAACAACAGCAACAGATTATTGATGGTACTGTCAATGCCCTTCAAGAATTTGCTGGTAATTACGTGCTGACCATTGAGAAAATCGCTTCTACCCTCGCTTATTTGAGTGGTCAAGCAGTTGTAGACAACTTTGTAGAAATTCATTCCAACACTGTCAGAGATGGCTTAGAAAGCTATTTAGACCAGTTTGCAGCCGAATTTGTGACTGCTGCTCATTCCATCAAAGGAGTGAACGCCAAAGATTTTTTGTCCCAACGGGGAATAACCCAGAAACAGCGAACTGCTCAAAAGTCATTGCAAGAAATTCTGAACCTAGCAGCAAACCCCTAGATATTGCTTCAAAGATGGCATTATCCGATGCCAGATTTCTATTTCTCTTGCACTTCATTTCAAAGGAAAGAAAAATGCACTTACTAACTGAAGTTTGTTTTTATTCTGGTGTGGCTACCCTCTCCCTAATTGGTGGTGTAGCAGCAGTTATATCGCCTTTAGGAGTTGGGTTATTTACTGTGGGCTTAGTAATGTATGTCAACCAAAACAAACAATAATAGGGACAAATTAGAGTCTGATTATCAGTGGCTTGCTTTCAAAATCCGCCCAGTCCTTTTAATAGCTTGCATCACAATTCCTAGTTTCTTTGGAGCGTATATCTATGCAGCAAATTTTGACTGTAGAGCAAATTTTAGCAATTCTCAAAGGGAAAGAAGAGAGTTTGAGGATGTTGAGGGCAACGCCAGAGTACATGAAATTGGAGGCATCAGAGCGATTCACTACGTCAAATGACCTCCGCCTCGGTGACGCAATTCAGGCACTCTTCGAGATTCACGAAGCAATCCTAAATATCGAGTTCTACTCTCAAGTTGAGGGACAAACAAATGCTTTCAACGACAGCCTTACAACGTAACCACCTGTACGAATTTCGCGGTCAACAACTCCGCTACAGCCATCAGTCTAATTGTGGAGTCAATGCCCCTTTCATATTCAATGACTCCAAGGGCAGGCGTAAAGAATTAAGTCAAAACCAAGTGCAGAGGGAGGTTTTTGAACTTGTTGAGTTTTGTGAGAACTGATGATGAAGCGATTGCACCTGCCGGCAAGCTTGGCGATCGCCTAATCAGGACGTATCTCTCGCCGCAAAAACGAAAGTACACAAGGATTCTAACAAATGACACTCGATTACAGAAATCCCAACGATTGGGGCAAATCGCCTCTGACTGACTCCGCCCTGAGATTAGAGCAATTCAAAGCAGAAAATCCTGAACAATGGGCAGCAAGGATTGAGGCAGATATTGAGGCACTCTCCACGCCAATATTCGAGAGTGAAGATTACCCACCCTTCACTGGGACGGAATTTCTAGCAACTCATGAAACCATTGATGACCATCCATACTCTGCTGCATTTGGTCAATTCTTGGGTAATGGGATTGACGCGGACATTGCAAATATTTTGGCATTTGGTGAGAACCGATTTGATTTAATTTCTGATGATTTTGATGATCCAATACGGCAATTAGCAACGAGAATTTATAGCCGATT
Source organism: Nostoc commune NIES-4072 (assembly GCF_003113895.1). Taxonomy (NCBI): domain Bacteria; kingdom Bacillati; phylum Cyanobacteriota; class Cyanophyceae; order Nostocales; family Nostocaceae; genus Nostoc; species Nostoc commune. Next base: position 15,064 of record NZ_BDUD01000007.1, read on the forward strand.
TGAAGAGATGGGTTACTGGGATGAAGTGCCCCAAGAGTCGAGTGATATCAACTACGACTACATACCTTATTAGGAGAATAACGCAATGGATTTTGCAATACGTAATCCGGTCGTTGGTCATGCAAGCCATATTGATGAAAAAGCGCAAGCATGGGGAGGGTTTGAGTCTGATATTCTGGGCTATCTTTCCGATATAAATAAGCTCGAACAGTTCGCTGATTATGCGAATAATGCCCAAGAATTATCTGACAGACTAGAACCATTTTTGGACAATGCCAAGGTCGTCTTTGAGGCGATGGAGAAGCTGACCAAAGGACAAGTTACCTGGGTCGAACTTCGTAAACAATATGGCTCTCATGTTGCGGGTGCTATCGCCAAAATTCGCAAACTTAACTCGGAATTCGATTCGGAGATGAGTAAAATAGATGCCCAAGATAGAGCAGACCTCCTGCGAATTGACCAAAAACGTAAGCACGCTTTAACCGAAGTTGCAGCCCAATTACATCAAGATTTACAAGCAGAATTATGGCGGCATGAAAACAAGATTAGCGGCATCGAAAATAGGCAAGTTGTACAAGCAGAAAGACAAGCAATCACAACAGGACTGAGAGAGAAACGCCAACAACTTTTAGCCCGTGCGAGGTATGGCTCACGGGCATTAGAACCGAATCAAACACCCCAGGAAATCATACCAGTTACTAGCCAAAATCATGCACCAGCATCAAGTGTTTCTGCAACAGGAACAGTTCGCGGTTGGGGTGCGATGTTAGGTAACTTGTGGCAGAAGTTAGGCGATAGATAACTATTAGTTGAAAGGACACAGGCTGATGCTAGTAAGGAAACGAAATGAAGATCCTCATAGCGTCAGCCCTTTTTCATTTGAAGGGCTGGCACAGAAATCACAACAACAACAACCAGAACAACCACAACCATTACCAGAGAACAACAGAGGTAGAACATTTAGACGTGCTGGTAACGCTTGTGAAATTATTGCTGGCAGTTGTTTAAATTCGGCAGTGATTTTCACCTTTCATTTATTGCAAGTTCACCCAGTTGGAATGTTCTTAGCTGTGGGTACTGCACACCTGTATTTTACTGCCACTGCAACAGGTGAAGGGTTTAATAATTTTGTCACTAATTTAATGACTGGTTGCAGTGCTTCATGTGCGTTATTGTGTGCGCTTTCCGACCCGTTGGGTGAGTGGAATGAAGCGAGAACTTCTACACAAACAGCTAATACTTCAATTGAAAAGGTGTATCAGCCAAAAACTGCTGAATCTTCAAGTTGGATGGATGGTGCAGGAGTGGGCATATTTCTAGCGATATTAATGATTTTTCTATTTGGTGGCAGGAGAAGTAAATGAATTATTTAAGTGACAAACATAAAACTTTATCAGAGTCGCAACAATCGGGTTTAATGCTGTGGTTTGGTCGCCTACCAATGGATAAGAAAGCTGTTGCCATTGGGTTGAGTTTGACCGTGGGTATTGGCTCGGCAGCGATGGCATGGCAGGGAACGAGCAGTGACAGAATTTATTTCTGCATTAAAACCCCAAAGAAAACATTGGTATGTCAGGACAAAGATAACCGTCCTTTTCGCATGACCCCTTTTTATTGGTCACAATGGCAGTTAGAAGGAATGCCGCGCCAAGTAGTGCGTGACCCAGCTATGGGCGTTAATGGGCTGGTGAAAGCGACTAACCAATACAAGCCTTTTTGGGCGTTTGGGGGATTCCTGGGGTTTGCGCTTGCTGGGTGGATGCTGCGCCACTGCCAAGATGAGGAGAAGCAGAGAGCAGTTTTTGAAGACATAGCCCAAAAACGGGATGCTGCAAAAGCAGAGATGGCCGCACGTTCCGAGCTACTAGAGAGTTACCGAGATGTTGCGATCGCAGAAGTTCAACTGCAAGCCGATTTGGATTTAATCGCCAATGACCGCACTGTGGATATCCAAAAAGCAGAGATTTACGCCAACACGGAAATTGAAGTTACCCAAATGGAGGCAACTGATGCCATTTTTGAGGCGCAAACGGCTGGGATGACCGAGGAACAGAAGGCAGATTACATTAAGCAGCTACGGGAGACGAAAACGCCTTACTTGCAAGGGAGTCAGACTTTAGCGGGGACGATTGACCCCAACGATAAGGTTACTGGGGGAGAACAGCCGGCGATTGCAGACAGTGACAAATATCGCTGGATCAAAAACACCATCGGCTACCCCACTTTGATATTTGGTGGCATGGGTGCGGGGAAGTCGTGGACTACCAGAGAGATTATTTGGAAGAAAGTACAAGCTGGGTGGAACATCGTAGCGCTTGACCCTCACGGAACTGAGGTTGAATGGCGAGGTGTGCGGCTGATTACTGGCTACAAAGAAATAGCCGATTTCATGCAATGGTACATGGATGAAATGCGCCAGCGCTATGAAGATTACCGCAAGAGTGGATTAACAGAGGAGCAATGGACAGAACAATTACGAGCATCGGGCAAGATGCTATCAGTTATCTGTGAAGAATTTACAACGAGGAAACCCGACGGCGCTCGTAGCCCATTGATTGATTTGACTGCCGTTGATATTTATCCGCTCACACAGATCAGTCTTAGTTAGCCCCTGTTTAGCATCATGATCAGAATATGAGAATTTGATTTTGCCTCTGGGTATGTCCTCTACCCTCTCTCTGAGAGATGATAACCCCGCGTTAATAAGAGCTTGCCGTAGCCCATCGATTTCTGTTCTGAGCGAGTTAATCTCATCATTGAATTCCCTTTGTTGCTCGGCTACGGTCGCCTCTAAACCATCTATTTCAGTGGCTTTTACCTTAAGCTGTTTTACCTCTTGTTCAAGGTTCTCTGGCATCACTTCAATCGGAATATTGCCCTCTAAATAATGCTCAAGTATAATTGTGAGAGCTTGAGACGCTTTCTTTATTTTGTGTGTTTTCATCCACTTCTCTAAACTAGCGTAGAGGCTGAAGTCAAGGTATGCCGTCACTTTAGCGTGGTTATCTAACCAGTCTTTAGTAGCCATATATTGCTTGTTCTATATTGGTAATTTAAAGTCAATTACGTTAAATTTAAAACAATATTATTGTCATATACTGCTGTGTTAATAGTAATTTACTAATACACGTTGGCAGCTTACTGCATAAGGTTAAGAAAACTAAAGTAAGTTACTAAAATTAAAAAGTGTCTGACTATAAACGTCTAAACCATAATTGGTGTCTGACCTAGATGGAATAAGGCAAGCACTGTGGAGCTATTATAAATTAAGTAATTTACAGCAGTAGATAAATTAAGGTACAGTCAGATAATTATTTAAATAAGTTGATTGTTTTAATATACTTATAGTTTATTAGTATATTAAAGCAACTTAACCAAGTAAGTTACTATCGCCTAAACCCAGATACAGAGCGGGTGTTATCTCAATCGTGGTTGGTGGTAGCACAACTGGAGTGAGAGGGCAGGCGATCGCTGTCACTACCACAACAGACAGCGCAGTTATTAGAATGAGATAGCCTAGCAATGCTTTTAGAAGGGGGATAATGAGTCAGTCAGCAATCATTACCGCATCGCCAGATGTGATGAGTGGTACGCCAGTCTTCGCAGGAACGCGAGTACCTGTGCAAACCCTGCTGGATTATTTGAAGGCGGGAGATTCCATTGATGATTTTCTAGAGGGATTTCCCACAGTGAAGCGAGAACAGGTGATTGCTTTTCTGGAAGCCGCACAAGCGCAGATTGTGAAGCTGGTTGCATAGTGTGAATATTTTGATTGACGAGTGTATTGACCGAAGACTGGCAAGGCAGTTGTCTGGACACATTGTTAAAACGGTGCCGCAGATGGGTTGGGCTGGCATCAAAGATGGAGAACTTTTGCGTTTAGCCGAAATTGAGTTTGACGTGTTTATTACGGTAGATCGGAATCTGCCATTTCAGCAAAATTTGGCAATTCTAGATTTAGCTGTTTTGGTGTTGCAAGCACCATCGAATCGATTAGCAGATATAGAAGTGCTGATTCCTAAAATTTTGGCAATTGTTGACACCGTACCAAAGGGTACAGCAACGGTAGTGAGTGAATAAAATCTCATCTAGGTATTGAGTCAAAGCTCTAGCAGTCTCAGTTGTCGGTGCTTAACGTAACCACGCTTCCTGCAATCACTTTCCAGTTGTTTTCAAATAGCTTCCAAACCCTGAGATAGCGGAATTTGCCATCAATTTCTTGCCCTAAATAGTTTCCTAGTATCTCTACCGTGACGGCAACAACAACGTCGTCTCCGACCATGTTTAGCATTAGATCACTTGATTCAAGTGTATGCAGGTTGATGTTTCCCGAACGGTAATTTTCCAGATCCATCGCTTTGGTTGCCGTTTCGCCACTAGGCCCGTTAAACAGAAGCTCATCGTGAAGCAGTTGATCCAAAAGTTCCACGTTATTGGTTTTCATTGCTAAGAGGAGTTTTTTCTCGTTATCGATGACCTGGGCTTTGTGGGTGGCATCCATGATGTTTGTTGTTGAATTTGACCCTAGATGAGTTCATGGTACAGGGTGTGAAGCAAGCGTTCAAGGGTGGCTAGATTATACCTGCAATTGGTCAACGTGCTGCAAGCATAAGCAGGTTTAATCAGCCAACGGTATCATGCGGGTTGTAGCGATTGCGATTGATAAGTTGGAATTGATGGGCAGCGATCGCTTTCGTGACGCTAACGGAGTTACAATACTTTGGGTCATCAGTTACACGTTTGTCAGGAAACGTGTAATCCCATTAAGATCACAAAAATGAAAGTAGACGGCAACGGACAAGGCAAAATATTAACCCAAGACGAACTAAAGCGATTATTCACGGAGGGATTTCTCACTCCCCGCGATCGCGCTCTGTTTGGAATTTGCCTGTTCACTGGTTGTCGCGTATCAGAAGCACTAGCACTCCAGACGACTGATATCAAATCTGGTGCTATCACTTTTCGCAAGTCTACCACCAAAGGCAAGCATAAAACCCGGATTGTGGACATCCCACCAGCACTAGCCGCAATGCTAGGCGAGTACCAACTAAAACCGGGGGCAATGTTCCCAGGTATGCGCGGTGTAACTGAACGTCTGACCCGATTCATGGCAGACAAGATTTTACGAGATGCCTGCAAGCGGATTGGGGTTGAGGGAGTCAGCACCCATTCGTTTAGGCGAACTGCCCTCACGCAGATGTCGAGCGCCGGGATACCTTTGAGAACTATTCAAGAAATTTCAGGTCACAGTGACCTGGGGACATTGCAGCGTTATCTGGAGGTTACGCCAGAGCAGAAGCGAAAGGCGGTTTCGGTGATTGGGTTTTAGCCTATGGGATATCAAGTTGCATCAGCCTGATTATCTAAAGCTTCCCACTCATCTAAAGAAATTTGAAACTCTTTATAAACTTCTTCCATTGCTAACTGTTCGGTTTCAAAATAACCAATTTCTGAAATTTCTCCAGATGGCGAGATATCGAAACGGTAAAATCCCGAATCTGTTGTATAGTGAACAATTCTAATTTCTTGAGGCAAAGGTGATTCTGTTCTTATTCCATCTATATATGAATAACGAAATATAGTTCCAGTACGTTGATGATTTGAATTAAAAAAAACACGATGCTTAGTCACAGGGGAGCGCTGCTTAAATAATTCTAAAAGTTCAAAAAACACATCACAAGCTTTTGCTTCGTCTCCAACTTCTTTAAGAATAATATTTTTCCATCCGGCTGTTGATTCAGACCATTTATAAGATCGAGCTACCCAGTCATGGAACTGCCTGAATGGAGGTATTTCTTCTTCAACCAAAATATGATTTTCTGCTAGTGCAAAATCATAGCCACAAATAAAGCCTAGTAATGCAGTTATGGAACGCTGACCTAAATACATTCCGGGTCTTTGTTTTATCCTTTCTAAAAGCTTATAAATATTTTTCATATTTCTTATGCAGTCGTGTTAGAAGACGGGCATCTATAAAATATTATTTGATTTTTACAAACTTCAAAAAATCCCCGTAATTCTACTAAACAGGTGCTTGGTCGAACCTCAAGAAATGCTTGCAGTAGAATAATTTTCGTTTTCAGAAAATATCGTTTCTTACTTTCTACTTAATCGCTAAAATAAATTTAGCTTTCTACTTGTTCAACTAGAGGTTGATAAGATAAACTTTTGATATCTACTTCATCATGATTTAGAATCCATATATCTGGCAGTGTGGCTTTTATGGCTTGGGCTGCGACGTTTTTTGACAATTATTATTTGGTGTTTGTATGGCATCAACAGCAGAAACTATTTAATTAATCTCTATCAATTGGGATTTTTAACCAATCACTCAATTCATCTGCTAACCAGTCTAGGTCAGCCTCAGATACAATAGGAGAGCTAGAAATACTATATTTATTTTCTCCTGCCCAAATAATAATTTCGGGTTCAATTATAATACCACCATCATTAGGAGAACTAGATTTTATATGACGTTTAGTACGTTCTAATTTATTAATATTATTTTTCTGACTGGGGGTTGCTTGAGTCATGATAAATCCTGAAATTTCATGAGTTAACGAAATTTGTTGTTGATCGATTTTGATCCGTGTATTTTGAAACAGGATTCCGCATATTACCCATAACATTGCTATACTAAAACCCCACCAAGGAATAGAGAATAAAGCTAGAAAAATTTTATTGGGCAAATCAACCCAATAAATACCCAATACAAGAAATGCCAAAGGTATACTAGAAATCATAAACATTACACCAAAAATAGTTAAACTCATATAACTTCTAAGTCCGGCTGGAGGAATAATAATTTCTAAAAAATCTTCGTTTTTTATTAGTACTATTTTACTTGATGATTTTTCCATATTTTCTACTCATCCTTGATTTTCTACTTCTATAGACTTAAACTAATGTTTAATAAAATACTTACTTTTAGTGAATATTTCCGTGATAACCCATATTGATATTAATGGCAAGTATCTAGTTACACATTAATAACCTTTATATAGTTTGCCATCTAAAATCTGAAAACCTAACTATGACGACATATCTCTAAATACGCCGACCGTAAGGCATTTAGCCACCAATTAGCTAAAAATGCGATGGCGCAGAGCGCCCAGCATAGCTGATCGCCCTCGTTGGCGGGATTTTCTTACTTTTGGAAAGAGGCGAGCGCCCAATCTTAGGCGCGACCGCGCAAGAAAGGTGGGCAGTCGAAGCAGTCTCAAATCCTTGTATATTCTGCTTTTGAGCTAGGCGCAGAAATTTACTGCTTAGTTGTTTCTTACCTAGTTAACTTGTATACACTTAAACATGATACCTTGTATACAATTCATAATGTCTACATGTAAAGGTCTAATTGTATTGTAATTAATAATAGTAATATCTGAATAACAAGCAGGATAACTAACTAATATTAAATATATTTACTCATTCTTCATTATCTACTTCTACAGACAAATTCTCCAATTCTGCTTCCAACTGCTCAATAGTTGGTAAATTTGGTTGTAACTCTTTAGGCAGTGATTTAGTAAGTTGAGTTTGCCATTCAGCAATACCAATTGGTTTATTGACATCACGCAGCGCATACTCAGCAATAACATTATCTTTACTTGCACATAAAATTAAACCAATTGAAGGACTATCTAGAGGAGATTTAAGTAAATCATCCACAGCCGAAAGATAAAAATTAATTTTTCCTGCATACTCAGGTTTAAATTTACCTGTTTTCAGTTCAATTACTACAAAGCAATGTAATTTCACATGATAAAAAAGCAGGTCTATATAAAAATCTTCATTGCCTACTTTTAAGTTATATTGTTGTCCAACAAATGCAAATCCTACACCCAATTCTAAAAGAAATTGGGTAATGTGTTTAACAAGTTCTTTTTCTATTTCTCGTTCTTGTGCTGCTTCTCCTAAAGTTAAAAAATCAAAAATATAAGGG
>NZ_BDUD01000008.1 GCF_003113895.1 Nostoc commune NIES-4072
GCCTGCCCCCCCTGCCTATTTCACGAGGATCTCACTTTTTCGCGTTGCTCCCATAGAAAAACTGCTTGCACAACTGGAGAGGTTGACAAATGTTGAATAACCTAATAACGTCCGCCGCAACAAGGTTCTTACGCCGCGCTGACTATTTGTTATACTCGCTCAAAAACTTCATCTTTTTCCCAATTTACTGATTCTTCCATTGTTCCAAGCTCTGCGAAAGCTTTGGCAGCTTTAAGGGTTGTATTCAAGTCAACGCAGGACTTAGCCGGATAAACACCTTCTTGTCCCCCAACTATCACGAATTCATCTATATCTGATTTAGATGGGTCAACAAGATAATGAAAACTTTCATTATCAAAAGTCAAATACACTATATATTTTCCTAACCCACCACCCACCGCCATGTGAGTTTCGCTATCTGTTTCTAAGGTTATAAGTGTTTTGTGATGTCCGTCTAACTCTCTAATAGCTGATTCTATTTCTTGCCAACTATGCGCTTGCTCGACACTTCCCTTGTTCTGATTACCAATCCAATCTTCAACTGAAACTTTTGTTATAAACATAATTAACCTCATATCAGTGTAATTGTTTGACGACCGCTAGGGCTAATAACTTCTATTTCTTCTATACCAAGCTGTCTAGCCATTCCTTTCACACCTCCGTTTTGACCACACGCTCTACAAAGATCCCGGTCAACTGTTAAACGGGCTTTTCCTCCTCTTAATCCTGCATCAAAGGCTTGTTGAAAGGCATCAGCTTCAGCGTGTGTGCGACTAATTGGATTTACTTTAAGTGTAATCTTTCTGCGATTGGGATTACTGCCTGCACTGATACCAAAAAATACGCTACCACCTATCTCTAACTTTGCGATTGTAGCGCGGTCATCTTCACTACCTGCTGGAGTCAGGCCAAGCTGTTGTCTATACTGTGCTAATTCTTCAAAAATAAGCTTATATATAAGCTGTTGCATCTCCAACGCTGGAGCTAAAGTGTTTATATCTGAATTTTTTACTACCTCTTCTGAGCCAACAGGACAGCTATAAACTACGTAAGTCCATATTCCTGGATTACCTGCTTCAGCACTTTCACCTTCATAAAAAGTAACCGTTCCATCTTCTTCGCACACATAATAAGCTGAGTAAACATCTTCCCAATCGCAATCTGAGTTTTCTAGCACCCATCGAATTTTAGCTAATACACCAGCAATATGATGAGGTTCAGTTTCTCTCTGGACTAAACGCTCTCCTTCCCACTCAAAGTTGTGTAACTCAAGAGGCATTGCAACAAAGCCTTTAAACAGAATTAAATTCCAGTTTAGGGAACCTAATTAATAGCCTAATGCCTAATGTCCACCAAGTAATCTCAAAATTACTGTTGTAGCAAGGCACAAGAGAGCGAAAACAATGCTCAGATGGGGCGTGAAATGCCAACCCTTAAGGCTTTTCACAGATAACAGGTAGCCTTCGCCTGCGGTGCGTCATCGCTCAGTTGGTGCTTTCGCCCCCATGTCGTCATAGCTCCTTATGACGACATGGAATTCTAACTCTCTGGAGGGAACACTATAGTAATAAGGATAAAAATAAAGGAGTTTTTATATGTTTAATTTAAACATATTACAATTAGCTGAAATTAATTCAATAGCTTGCTTTGTAGAAAAATGGTTCCCTAACCATATACAGGCTTTTTATGAACGATTAAAAAATATTCAAGACCAAATTAATACTAAATTAAAAAATCGTAATTATCTGGAAATTTCTCAATCTGAGCAACAGAGTATTATTGATATCTTATTACAAGATGCTTGGCAGTATATTGATTTTTCAATAGTAAGTGAATCAGAATTTTACCAAAATAAAAGTGTTGATGAAATTGAGTACAGTTTATGGTCAATTTTTAAAGCTGCTGAAAGGTTATTAGTTATTTCAACCCAAGATGAATTTTTAAAGAAAGCTATAGAAACAAGCACTGAAAAAGCCCTTCAATTGAGTTTATCTTATTTCAAAAAAGAATACTTGGAGCGAAAGTAATACTTTTTAATATTAAATAATTGGAATCGTCATCCTCAAGCACTTCCGTTCCTGTAGTAAAAATTCTTAAACAAAGAAAAATGCCATCAGAGCAAAATAAAAAAGCTCCCGCAAGCTCTAAGCTTTATAGAGCATAGGTTAGAGCCGTTTTCAATACTGCGATGGCGTACACGCCCGCCGTATCAGTCTTATAACAAGTTCATCTACTGGTGTAGAAGACAGTATAGAATCTAAAACCCAATCACCGAAACGGCCTTTCGCTTCTGCTCCGGCGTTACCTCCAGATAACGCTGCAATGTCCCCAGGTCGCTGTGACCAGAGATTTCTTGAATAGTTCGCAAAGGTATCCCGGCGCTCGACATTTGCGTGAGGGCAGTTCGCCTAAACGAATGAGTGCTGACTCCCTCAACTCCAATCCGCTTGCAGGCATCCCGTAAAATCTTGTCTGCCATGAATCGGGTCAAACGTTCAGTTACGCCGCGCATACCGGGGAACATTGCCCCCGATTTTAGTTGGTATTCGCCCAGCATTGCGGCTAGCCCTGGTGGGATGTCCACAATCCGGGTTTTATGCTTTCCTTTGGTGGTAGACTTGCGGAAAGTGATAGCACCAGATTTGATATCAGTCGTCTGGAGAGCTAGCGCTTCACTTACGCGACAACCAGTAAACAGGCAGATGCCAAACAGAGCGCGATCGCGGGGAGTGAGAAATCCCTCCGTGAATAATCGCTTTAATTCCTCTTGGCTTAGTATTTTGCCTTGTCCGTTGCCGCTAACCTTCATGTTTTCTACTTTCTAGGGGATTACACGTTATCAATGTAACGTGTAATTGATGACCCAAAGTATTGTAACTCCGTTGGCGACACGAAAGCGATCGCTCCTCATCAATTCCAACTTATCAATCGCAATCGCTACAACCCGCATCCCAGCGTTGGCTGATAAAACCTGCTTATGATTGCAACGCGATGACCAAGAACAGGTATAATCTCCGCTAAAAAGCGACCGCATTTTTATCGAAATTACTACAGATTTGATATTGGCTAATTTGAAAATCGCAGTTTAACAGGTAGGGGGGCGCAAGATGAGACAGTCATCTCAAGTCGGAAAAACTCTTTTATTAAAAGTAATTGGAGTTAGTTTTGCTGCAAGTCTTGCTTTGTTTGTTGGCTTCAGTGTATTTGGTAAGAAACCTGAATCAAATGAAGTAAAAGTGCGGGTATCTTTGTTGCAAACAAGCATCATTGAGGATAGTTCGGAGTTTATCGCTAGCGTAGTCTCACGTCGTCTAGCAACTCTCCAGCCACCAATCGAGGGTCATATAACTGGAATATTTGTTAGAGCGGGAGATACAGTTGCAGTTGGAGAAAAAATTATGGAATTAGTACCTACCAAACGACAAAAACAACTCCAGCACTTCAAGATTTCGGCTCCCCTAGCTGGCATTGTTGACGACATCCCGGTAAAAGAAGGTGAATTAGTTAATACTTCTCGTCAACTTACCCAGATTGTTCAAAACCAACCTTTGGAGGTGAATATCGCTGTACCAACTCAGGAAATATCTAAATTGTATAAGGGAATGCCAGTGAATTTGATGGGCACACAAGGTCGGAGCTTTGGTATCGCTAAGGTATTTTTTATTTCTCCTAGCGTCAACAATAATAGCCAAACAGTACTTATCAAAGCACTGTTTGATAACTCCAAAGGTGAGTTGCGAACAGGTCAACAAGTAATGACTAGAGTGATCTGGGACAAGCGTCCGGGATTTTTAATTCCAGTTACAGCAGTATATCGCTTGGGTGGAGAGACTGGTGTTTTTGTGGCTCAAGCACCGGAAAAACCGCAACCTGGAGCGCTGACGCTGGTGGCTGTACAAAAGTCTGTAAAATTAGGAGCTATTCAGGGGAATAATTATCAAGTTCTCTCAGGACTGAAGGCTGGTGATAAAATCGTTGTCTCAAGTATTCTCAATTTAACTAATGGTACTCCTATCATTCCTGAACTATAAGGCGTAAAAATAGCGAACAGAAACGTCGGGCGATCGCTCTCCCTTGATGCGCCTGTTATGCTACCACCAACCACAAAGTAGATAACACCCGCTAGTAGTCTGGCTTTAGGCGACAGTAGCTTACTGCGGTAAGGGGCTTTAGTTTACTAATAAACTATAAGTATATTAAAGCAACTAAATTTTTTAGATAATTATCTGACTATACCTTAATTTATTTGCTGCTGTAATTTACTTAATTGATAATAGCTCAAAACTGCTTACCTTATTTAGTCTAAGTCAGATACTCATTGCTGTTTAGACGGTTATAGTCAGACAATTTTAAATTTTAGTAACTTACTTTAATTTTCTTAACTTAATGCAGTAAGCTGCCAAACGCAATTAGTAAATTACTATTAACACAACAGTATCTTACAATAATATTGTTTTAAATTTAACGTAACTGACTTTAAATTACCCATACAGATATAGCAATATATGGCTACTAAAGACTGGTTAGACAATCACGCTAAAGTCACAGCATACCTTGACTTCAGCCTCTACGCTAGTTTAGAGAAGTGGATGAAAACACACAAAATCAAGAAAGCGTCTCAAGCTCTCACAATTATACTGGAGCATTATTTAGAGGGCAATATCCCGATTGAAGTGATGCCAGAGAACCTTGAACTTGAGGTAAAGCAGCTTAAGGTTAAAGCCACCGAAATCGATGGTCTTGAGGCAACCGTAGCCGAGCAACAAAGGGAATTCAATGATGAGATTAACTCGCTTAGAACAGAAATCGATGGGCTACGGCAAGCTCTAATAAACGCGGGGTTATCATCGCTCAGAGAGAGGGTAGAGGACATCCCCAGAGGCAAAATCAAATTCTCATATTCTGATCATGATGCTAAACAGGGGCTAACCAAGACTGATCTGTGTGAGCGGATAAATATCAACGGCAGTCAAATCAATCAATGGGCAACAATGCTCAATCTTGACCCTGATGAGTACCTGTTTGAGTTGACTGGGTGGAAGAAGCCCCTTAATGCTCGGCGGTACTTCCCGGTATTGGAGAACGAGCAAAAACAAGCTGCCAAAACTAGTTAGTAGAAGGCGATCGCCGATCTAACGGTACACAGAAAGGAATTTTCCAATACCACACACATTATCTAGCACAGGGGGCCTGGATATTGGGGTTTTGCTCCTGTTGCGGCCGAATTGTCTATACTCCTTCTATACCCCTGGTTGATAAGGGAGTTGCTATCAATAATTGCTCAATTGGTGGACGCTAACATTTAAGAAGCACGGCAAGATACAGGGTTTTGCCATGAACCATGAGGTGTGCTGGGTGCATTCGCTGTAAGTTCCAACTCCCCTTTTGCATTCATCACCCACCCAGTAGCTTCCACAATCGGTTTTGGTGTAGCAGTAGGTTTGATGGTAACAGGTGGACTCTTGCTGTTTCTGGTGCTGGGATTAAGAGTAATCAAATCTACTTGCACTGCATCAGTGTTGAGGGCATCGCCTGGGTTAGGTGGCAAGCCGCCGCGTCCAGTGATTGTAAAACTGCTCTTAGCTAAATTTCCACCAGCTTGACAGGTCTGTGCTACTTGGGTGTCAACTGGTATCGTTGGCAGGTTGACTAAGCCACTGTTAGGGTCAATATCCGGCGTGTTAAGTTCTACAGTACCGTTTACACCAAATTCAGAACTAGCGGTAATATCACTCAGAGAAGTTGGGTTAGAGCGGGGTTGAATGCCATAGATACCAATGGCTCGAATATCTACTCTTCCACCACTGCCTGTGTAAGCATTAGCAGTGATGTCGCTATTTTCGCTTGGGACAGCAACAATGAAACCCGACGGGGCATCAATATTAATGTTGCCACCATTACCACCAGTTAGGGCTGTGCCTGCGGTGGTGGTAATTTGAGCGCCACGACGCAGAAGGAGTAAATCAGTTTGTATGTTGATGTCGCCACCATTTCCCGATTCAGATTGGGCGTTGAGTGTGCCACCGTTATCTAAAGTAACTCTAGGTGAGGTAACGATAATATCTCCAGCAGTACCTATTGGACTTTGGGAGTTAACGAACAAGCCACTGGTAAAGTTGGCACTCTTGCCAGAAATAGTAAGAAAATCAGCAGCATTAACTTTGATTACACCTGCATTGCCTTGTCCAAGGGTTGAGGCATTAAGTCGAGCGCCATCTTGTAACGAGAAAGAACCGGAGTCAATAGTAATACTACCCCCATTGCCAACTGTGCCCGTTTCCACGAAGCTGCCAATTCCACTAACAAAACCGTTTTTCCCCCCAAAAATATCAACAGCACCAGTAACATTAACATTGACATTCCCCGCATCCCCCCGTCCTGCTGGCGCTGTTGCAGATGCTTCACGAGTACTGGTTACCAATTGAGCGCCATTAATTAATGATAGTGTTGCCGCATTGATGTCGATATTGCCACCTTTACCTACACCCCCAGATTCCACCGTGCTGAAGATATAAGCATTATCTGCAAGAGAAACAGCATTTCTTGCACGTACTGTCACATTCCCCGCATTTCCTTGTCCACGGGTTTCGGCAGTAAGTTCAGCGCGATCTGCTAACGACAAAGAACCAGAATCGATAGTAATATTACCCCCATTGCCAACTGTTCCAGTTTCCACCCTGCTGCGAATCCCACTAGCAAAACCATTTTTCTCTCCAGTAATATTAACAGCACCAGTAACATTAACATTGACATTCCCCGCATCCCCGCGTCCTGCTGGCTGGTTCCCAGATGCGCCGCGAGTAATGGTTGCTAATTGAGCGCCATCAAGAAGTGATAATGTTGCCGCATTGATATCGATATTGCCACCTTTACCTACACCCCCAGATTCCACCGTGCCGAAGATATAAGCATTATCTGTAAGGAAAACAGCATTTCTTGCACGTACTGTCACATTCCCTGCATTCCCTTGTCCACCGCTTGAGGCAGAAAGTTGAGCGCGATTGCGTAACGAGAAAGAACCAGAGTCAATAGTAATAGTACCCCCATTGCCAACTATTCCAGTTTCCACGAAGCTGGCAATCCCACTAACAAAACCGTTTTTCTCCCCAGCAATATCAACAGCGCCAGAGACTTTCACATTAACATTCCCCGCATCCCCCCGTCCTGGTGGCTGGTTCCTAAATGCACCGCGAGTAGCGGTTAGCAGTTGAGCACCATCAGTTAGTGATAGTGTTGCCGCATTGATGTCGATATTGCCACCTTTACCGACACCCCCAGATTCCACCGTGCCGAAGATATAAGCATTATCTGTAAGAGAAACAGCATTTCTTGCACGTACTGTCACATTCCCTGCATTCCCAAGTCCCGAAGTTGAGGCAGTAAGTTCAGCACCATTGCTTAACGACAAAGAACCGGAGTCAATAGTGATATTACCCCCATTGCCAACTGTTCCAGTTTCTACGCTGCTGTAAATCCCACTCAATAAACCATTTTTCTCCCCAGCAATATCAACAGCACCAGTAACATTAACATTGACATTCCCTGCATCCCCGCGTCCTGGTGGCTGGTTCCCAGATGCACCGCGAGTAATGGTTAGCAATTGAACGCCATCAGTTAGTGATAGTGTTGCCGCATTGATGTCGATATTGCCACCTTTACCGACACCCCCTGATTCCACCGTGCTGAAGATATAAGCATTATTTGCAAGAGAAACAGCATTTCTTGCACGTACTGTCACATTCCCCGCATTCCCAAGTCCCGAAGTTGAGGCTTCAAGTTGTGCGCGATCGCCTAACGAGAAAGAACCGGAGTCAATAGTAATATCACCCCCATTGCCAACAGCCCCAGTTCCCACGAAGCTGGCAATCCCACTCAATAAACCATTTTTCTCCCCAGCAATGTCAACAGCACCAGTAACATTAACATTGACATTCCCCGCATCCCCACGTCCTGGTGGCTGGTTCCCAGATGCATCGCGAGTAAGGGTTAGCAATTGAGCGCTATCAAGAAGTGATAGTGTTGCCGCATTGATGTCGATATTGCCACCTTTACCGACACCCCCTGATTCCACCGTGCTTAAGATACTAGCATCTGCAAGGGAAACAGTATTTCTTGCACGTACTGTCACATTCCCCGCATTCCCAAGTCCCGAAGTTGAGGCAGAAAGAGAAGCGCGATCTGATAATGACAAAGAACCGGAGTCAATAGTAATATTACCCCCATTGCCAACAGTCCCAGTTCCCACACTGCTTAAAATCCCACTCAATAAACCATTTTTCTCCCCAGCAATGTCAACAGCACCAGTAACATTAACATTGACATTCCCCGCATCCCCACGTCCTGGTGGCTGGTTCCCAGATGCATCGCGAGTAAGGGTTAGCAATTGAGCGCTATCAAGAAGTGATAGTGTTGCCGCATTGATGTCGATATTGCCACCTTTACCGACACCCCCTGATTCCACCGTGCTTAAGATATTAGCATCTGCAAGGGAAACAGTATTTCTTGCACGTACTGTGATATTCCCCGCATTCCCAAGTCCCGAAGTTGAGGCAGCAAGAAAAGCATCATCTCGTAATGAGAAAGAACCGGAGTCAATAGTAATATTACCCCCATTGCCAAGTGACCCCAAACGCACATTATTAACAACTAGGCTCCCACCTGCAACTTTGATTTCCCCAGTAGCATTAAGCGTAATATCTCCTGAAACAGTTTCAGGCACCCCTAAACCTTGTCCAATCCCAGCACTTAGGAAACTTCTCTCTATCTCTATATTCCTGGCATTGACTGCAATATTACCGCCACCAGCCCCAGTTACAATTACGTATGAACTATTAGTTAGGGATACCGAAGTTCGCCCAACATTCTCAGGAAATCTCAAGCTGAGACTATCGCCATCTACACCCAGCGCTACACTACCAGCTTGGGCCAATCCTCCTAACTCAACACGCCCGCCATTGGCATTTAATTCTCCCCCATCCATGCTGACATTCCCACCCACCAGCAGTAAACTCTTACCATCTGGTACTCGTAAACCAAATGCATCAAAGCCTGCTGGATCTATTCCTGCAAATGCAATTGAGTTATTTTGAATCACTGCGTTTTGATTAATCTGATTAAACAGCAATGCTGAAGGATTAATAGTCAACAACGGTGAAGGGATATTTTTCTCAGTAGCGCTAAAAAATCCAATATTTCCAAATTGCAGTGCGTTCGCTGTAGTCGCTACAAAGGAACCACCAATATTTAGCGAAGCATTTTGACCAAAAATAATCCCCGACGGATTAATCAGAAACAAATTAGCTGTGCCGTTAGCGCGAATTAATCCATCAATATTAGAACCTGACCCACCCGTAACTCGACTAATGATATTTTGAATATCTACAGCATTATTAAAAGAAGCAGTGCCACCAATAGGCACAGAAAACTCGCCAAAGCTGTGAAACAAGTTACCACCAGATTGCGTTCCTCCAGTTATATTGAGGGTGTTGCCATCTGGTGTAACGATGGAATTATTAGGCAAGGTGCTATCTGGGGTAATTTGGGCAAAGACATGCTCTTGCAAAGAAGCAACTAACACGCCTCCCATCACCAAACTAGTACACCAACGCCGCAAATCTTGAGTTATTCCTGACATATCACTCCCCAATAAATTCACCGTGTGGCTAGTCTTTTTTCCCGACGTTGTAATACTGTGAAATGGGCTTCCCAGCAATGTTTTGCAGCAAACTGCATTGAATTGAATTAACCCAATTATTTTATCAAAGCCCCTTTGATTGATTTGGCACTCCAAAAGGGGAGCTAACTTTGCTATCTTTAGCTCTGGCTTAATCAGGCGAGTTTTATGCAAAAGGGAATTATTTTTACAAGACTTTACATAATGAAATGCTCAATTTCACTACTGAGAAATCCGGGTAGCGAGTCAGGTTAACGGCAAAAGAATACAGCTTGAAACGCGATGGCGTTTGCGATGGTTATCAGAACTGTGGTTCTGGTAAGCCAAATTCTCATAAGTAAAAAAAGGATGGCTCGTGCCACCCGTTGACCTATTAAAAAGCTTACTCAGGAGTATTTTGGCAGGTCGATTAGGGAACAATGCCCGACTGAATCTTCTCCATGTCTTCAAATTTCCATGCTTCATTAACGACTGAGGAATAGTCAAGATAACCAAGCATTGAACCTTAATTAATTTGGGGAGAAGGTCAAAAGCGTTAGATGAATATGACTTAGAAACCACCACTCCCCGACTAAATCCTTTCGCTCTCCTCACCAATACATCATTCATTCATAATCAAGTTATAGTCGATATAACCAAGCATCGCCCCTCTTTTTATCGCCTCATAACGGTTCTTGACGTGCCATTTACTGTACAAATCGCTGGCATAATGTTTGACTGTACTAACAGAGAGAAACATTTCTCTGGCAATCTGTTCAAAAACTAAACCCTGAGCCAGTAATCGCAGGACTTGTATTTGCCGCTCGGTGGGAGAGTCAAGCAAGTTTTTGTCAGCAAAACTAGGGTCGATATATCTGTTTTGATAAAGGCTTTCTAACAGTTTTTTAGCCAGCTTCGGGTCAAGTAGACATTCATTAAAGTAAGCTCTCTTGATGGCTAGTTCAATCAATTCTATATCAGCACTTTTGAGCATATAAGAATCAGCCCCATGACGGAAAGCTGAGTTAATAAAGTCTGAATGAGTTTGATTAGTAAAAATAACTACTTTACTATTAGTATCCCTTTTAATTGAACGAGTAAGTTCTAGACCACTCATATCGGGCAATAGTAAATCAACTAACACAACATCAGGATTCATCTGTTCAATTAACTGAAACCCTAGTTTTCCACTGGTAGCATCACCAGTTACTTCTATATCTGGGGATTGTGAAATAGCGCCTTTGATGCCTAAAAGAGTGAATATTTCTGGTTCAACAATTACTATTCTCAGCATGATTTTATTAATCCTCTAATAATTAATGGCTGTTTATTCGGTTATTTCTTATTGGTGTCTAGCGGACACGTTTAAGACACTTGGTGTCTGGGCGGTGTCTGGGGTAGTGTCTGCTGGTGTCTATGCTGTATAAGGGTTTTGAGCTTTGGTGTCTGTGGTGTCTGGTGTCCGATGTCCCCAAAAAAGGGGGGTTTTTGGGAGCAGACACGCGGACACCAAAGCGGCTAAATTTGATTGAGCTTGATAACACCCTCGCCTATCCAGTCCGCCAATCCTGCCCCCACAATTTCATACATCCAGCCCTTGATTTGCTCAACAGTAAATCTTTCACCAGCTACTTTAAAGTTGCCCTTGAACTCTCTTACATCAGCTTCAATTCGTTCAGTTCTGGTGAGATATTCATACAGTTTTTGCGCCATTGTTGATAGTTTTTTCGGTTCATCTTGGGTGTCACCTGCTTTGTTACCAAGATTGAATTCCAGTTCATAGATCCGCTCTAAAGTAGCTTTATCGATGGTTGGCGGTTCATTACTGGTCAAAGGTTTATCAAACCGAAAATCAATTCGCTTGTGGTCGAGTTTAGGCAGTTCAATATCAATCCATTGCCCATGCCCAGGTAGTTTAATCTTGCCCTGACCGCTAGCTTTGGCTTCTGTCGTAATTGGGTCAATAGTTGCGATTAGTTCTACTTCTAACAGTGCCGCATCTCGAAGTTTTGATAACCCTTTAGCTTTGGCTAAAATCTCCATTGTGCGGTCGTGAGCTACGAACAAAGGAATCATTAATTGTTTGCGAGATTCAGTCATGGCACAGCGAAACCATTTACCAATAAAATCAGGGTCGGGCTTCCATTTTTCATCCTCACAATCGTCTGGCATTGGCTCAACAATGTTATCTGTCCAAGTTGTAAACTCCTCAGCGACTACACAGAAATGTTGGTTTGTGTCTCTTAAGTGTTGCGTCCATTGCTCCTCAACCATTCCACTTTCACGATAGGCTTTGTAACGGCGGCGCATTTCCGCCATGTACCATTGCATGAAGTCAGCTATCTCTCTGTAGCCAGTAATCAAATTCACCCCCCGCCATTCAACTTCTGTTCCGTGAGGGTCAAGTACAAAGATTTGATTCCAACCGGCTTGACGCTTATGCCAGATAATCTCTCTGGTAGTCCAGGATTTCCCAGCACCCATGCCACCAAATATCAAAGTGGGGTAGCCGATGGTGTTGTTGATCCAGCGATATTTGTCACTAGGGGCAATTGCTTGGCTGTCTGCCCCAGTAACCTTGTCGTTGGGGTCAATCGTCCCTTGCAAAGTCTGACTCCCTTGTAGGTAAGGCGTTTTCATCTCGCGCAACTGCTTAATGTAATCTGCCTTCTGTTGCTCGGTCATGCCTGCGGTTTGCGCCTCAAAGATAGCGTCGGATGCCTCCATTTGGGTAACTTCAATCTCAGTGTGGGCGTAAATCTCCGCTTTTTGGATATCCACAGTGCGATCATTGGCTATCAAATCTAAATCGGCTTGTAGTTGGACTTCTGCGATCGCAACGTCTCGGCAACTCTCTAGTAGCTCGGAACGTGCGGCCATCTCTGCCTTTGCTGCGTCCCGTTTTTGGGCGATGTCTTCAAAAACTGCTCTCTGCTTCTCCTCATTTTGACAATGGCGGAGCATCCACCCCGCAAGCGCAAACCCCAGGAATCCCCCAAACGCCCAAAACGCTTTATATGGGTTAGTCGCTTTCACCAGTCCGTTTACCCCCATCGCTGGGTCACGCACAATCTGAGTGGGCATCCCTTCTAGCTTCCATTGCTCCCAGTAATAGGGGGTCATGCGGAATGGTCTGTTATTCTTGTCCTGACATACCAATTTTTTCTGGGGAGTCCGAAGGCAGAAATAAATGCGGTCGCTTGATTCCCCTTTCCAAGCCATTGCCGCAGAGCTAATTCCCACAGTTAAACTTAGCCCAATTGCAACAGCTTTTTTATCCATCGGCAACTGTCCGAACCACTTCATTAAACCCGATTGTTGCGACTCGGATAACTGTTTATGTTTCTCAGATAGATAGTTCATTTACTTTTCCTACCACCAAATATAAAAATCATTAATATCGCTAGAAATATGCCCACTCCTGCACCATCCATCCAACTTGAAGATTCAGCAGTTTTTGGCTGATACACCTTTTCAATTGAAGTATTAGCTGTTTGTGTGGAAGTTCTCGCTTCATTCCATTCACTAATCGGTTCGGAAAGCGCACACAATAACGCACATGAAGCACTGCAACCAGTCATTAAATTAGTGACAAAATTATTAAACCCTTCACCTGTTGCAGTGGCAGTAAAATACAGGTGTGCAGTGCCAACAGCTAGGAACATTCCAACTGGGTGAACTTGCAATAGATGAAAGGTAAAAATAACAGCACTGTTTAAGCAACTGCCAGCGACAATTTCACAAGCATTACCAGCACGTCTAAATGTTCTACCTCTGTTATTTTCTGGTAATGGTTGTGGTTGTTCGGGTTGTTGATGCTGCTTAGTTGATTGTGGTGTTTGTGCCAGCCCTTCATGCAAAAAAGGGCTGACGCTATGAGGATCTTCATTTCGTTTCCTTACTAGCATCAGCCTTATCCTTTTAACTAATAGTTATCTCTCGCCCAATTTGTTCCACAAGTTACCCAACATTGCACCCCAACCGCGAACTGTTCCCGTTGCTGAAACACTAGATGCTGGTGCAGAAGTTTGGCTAGTAACTGGTATCACTTCTTGGGGGGCTTGATTGGGTTCTAATGCCCTTGAGCCGTACCGCGCACGGGCTAACAATTGTTGGCGTTTCTCTCTCAGCCCTGTTGTGATTGCTTGTCTCTCTGCTTGTACAACTTGCCTGTTTTCTATACTGCTAATCTTGTTTTCATGCCGCCACAATTCTGCTTGTAGATCATGGTGTAATTGGGCTGCAACTTCGGCTAGTCCGTGCTTACGTTTTTGGTCAATTCGCAGCAAGTCGGCTCTATCTTGGGCATCTATTTTACTCATCTCCGAATCGAACTCGGAATTAAGTTTGCGAATTTTGGCGATAGCACCCGCAACATGAGAGCCATATTGTTTACGAAGTTCGACCCAGGTGACTTGCCCTTTTGTTAACTTCTCCATCGCCTCAAAGACGACCTTGGCATTGTCCAAAAATGGCTCTAGTCTGTCAGATAATTCTTGGGCATTATTCGCATAATCAGCAAACTGTTCGAGCTTATTTATATCAGAGAGATAACCCAAAATATCAGACTCAAATCCTCCCCAAGATTGTGCTTTCTCGTCGATATGCGAACTATGACCAACTACAGGATTACGTATTGCAAAGTCCATTGCGTTATCTCCTAATAAGGTATTAAGTCGTAGTTGATCTCACTCGACTCTTGGGGCAATTCATCCCAGTAACCCATCTCTTCAAATCGGCTATAAATTCTCGTTGCTAATTGCCGTATTGGATCATCAAAATCTTCAGAAATTAAATCAAATCTGTTGGAGCCAAACGCCAAGATATTTGCAATATCCGGGTCAATACCATTACCCAAGAATTGACCAAATGCAGCAGAGTATGGATGGTCATCAATGGTTGAATGAGTTGCTAGAAATTCCGTCCCGGTAAAGGGTGGGTAATCTTCACTCTCGAATATTGGTGTGTCAAGTGCCTCAATATCCGCCTCAATCATTGCGGCCCATTGTTCAGGATTTTCCGCTTTGAATTGCTCTAATCTCAAAGCGCGGTCAGTCAGAGGTGATTTGCCCCAATCGTTGGGATTTTTGTAATCAAGTGCCATGCTGTTAAGATCCTTATGTACTTTTCGTTTTGCGGCGAGAGATACGTCCCCTAGTGAGGCGATTGCAATGATTGGTAGTCGGTGCAATCGCTTCATCATCAGTTTTCACAAAACTCAACAAGTTCAAAAACCTCCCTCTGCACTTGGTTTTGGTTTAATTCTTTGCGTCTGCCTTTGGAGTCATTGAAAATGAAAGGTGCATTGACTCTAGAATTAGAAAGGTGGCTATAGCGCAGTTGTTGACCACGGAATTGGTACAAATGATTACGCTGTAAGGCTGTCGTTGAAAGCATAAGCTTGTCCCTCAACTTGAGAGTAGAACTCGATATTTAGAATCGCTTCGTGAATCTCCATCAAAGCTTGCACAGCATCCCCCAGACGCAGGTCATTCGATGTACTGAACCGCTCGGAAGCTTCGATTTGTTGATAATTTGGGGATGCTTGCACGAACCTTAAAGTCTGTTCGCAACCGAGGATGATGGTCATTATTTCGGTTGTTGTTAAGCTTGGTTGTGTTTGCACAGTGTCTTGGTCGCTCATGACTTCCTTCCTTTTCTTTGGGTTTTCATCGGTGTGGGTTGGGGTTCTGGCTGATTACTTGGGGCTTCTGGCTGACTCGGCTTTTGAAGTACATAGCTGATAGCCCCTGCACCTCCCACAGCTGCGGCGATGGTAAACATATTGTTTCTGCCAAGCTGCTGGACTCCGAAGTAGCCAACGGAGATCGCTGCTGCTGTTGCTCCAATGCCTAAAACCGTGTTTCTGAATGTGGATTTGGTCATGCTGCCCCCTTGAAATTAGTGACCATTGCGCTAAGTGCCGATTTATTGGGCTGTGTAGATGTTGCTGTTTCGGGTTTTGGTGATGTTTGTACATTGCCGTGTTGAAAAATCAGCTTCTCTACACCTGCCGATAATGCTTGTGTCGGTGCATCTTGGGGTAAATCAAAAATCTTGCACAATTCAATTACTGCTAGATAGGAAATGGTTATACGCCGAGATTCGTAATTCATTGATTAGGCTCCTCTTGCAATTTGAGTTAATAGCTTTAACCCCAAGGCATTGATAAATTGGGGATTGTTCAAAATAACAAAGCCTAAACCGGCTAAGTTTTGATCCACCACTGGCTGCGAAACACCCCCACCCCAGGCGACAAGATATTTAGCGCGGTCTAGATAATTGCCAGCAGTCACAAAGTTGGCGAATTTCTCAATTCTGTTACTCCACCATTCGTCTAGACACTGGCTGTACTCTGCCTCAAACTTCTTACCTGTCAGGTGGTTGCCTCCATAAGTAAAAGTGCCTTCAATAATCCCTTGGTTAACGAGACTGGGTGAGTGCTTCACATCCTTGGACAGCAGACTTACTCGGTCGTTTCGTTTGTCGAGAGCTTCTGCAATCATGGTATGCAGTTCACCGCAACCACCCTCTATCAGGTGACGGTCAATCACTGCACCGCTACCGTTGAACACGGTAATCAACCAAGTTGATGAACCGATATCAAGTGCGATCGCTAATTCTGAGGGGTCAAGTACTAGGGATGCTTCACCGAATAAGCAGTGGGCAATGCTTCCAAATCCTTCGGGATAAATGCCTGTGACTACAATTTCAACTGTCTTAGTGACAATAGAACGAGTTACAGGATGCAGATGCTCAAAGGTGTGAGTCCCTTCTACTCGGCGTTTAATTTCATCTGCCCAGCGTTCTGGGTTGTGATTGCTCAAACTAATCGAAAGTTTGACTCCATCGGGAATATTCAGAACTGCTAAGTCTGCAAGGATGCTTTCTAATGCCAGTTCTGCCTTTTTCGCCTTATCTTCGTGTAACAGGGTGTGGTCACTTTGCGCTAGAGCCGCACTGCCCCAAAAGAATTGAACATCTTTTAAGTCAAGCCGCGTTCCTTCGACATACCGCACCCATGCCCCATCTTTAGATATGGTTTCGTGGTGCATGATGTTGCGGTTGCGAACAAGTGAGTATGCGGCAGGCATCATGATCGAAAAATCACCAATGATTGCCTTGCCATACCCTGCACCTGAGTCTTTTCCGGCGATAAGGTCAGTTAGCCCTGATTGGGCTAACAAGTCTGCTTGAACTAGCCAGTTTTTGGCATTGGTGTATGTGGTTGTCATGGTTCTGATGATTGGTAAAAGTCTTGATTTTTCTGGCTTGGTGTTGATTTTTAGGCAAATCTAGACAAATCCAGATATCCAGTTAGGGGCAAGCCATAGCATCACTTTCTGGCTTCTATTGCCTTTGTTGGGTGGCTGTTTTTGGCTTGCCTGTTAGTGCTATATTAGCACTAACAGCACTAATAGTGCAAATAACATCAGAGGTGTTATTAGTGTTTTAAGTGCAGATGATATCTTTAATGTGCTTGGAGAGTAAGATGGATGCTGTATACAGCAATTAGTTCTGAATTAATGGCACGACCGCGAATTACACTTACCGTGTCTGATGACGTTTATCAGTATCTTAATGAGTGGGCAGACCGAGAAGAACGACCATTAGCTAATCTTGCAGCTTACTTGCTAAGTCAAGCTGTTAGAGAACATCAAGAACAGAATGAATCTGCCAAACCAAAAAAAGGTGAGGGTACAGCATGACTGAATTATCAAGACAGGACGGACAACCACAAACCAGCAGGCTTGACCAGATCAAAGTGATAGTTCTGATTCACAGCCAGATAACAGCAAGCCAACACACAGGTGATTAGTGATTTAGCTATTAATTTTTGATGTCGCCAATGTTGATCCTGAAAGACCCACCAAGCGATTTTCAACTCCCACCGCACAATGAAGCGGCGTTAGAGATGCTTAGGGAGGCGAAAGACTATGAATCGACTGTTGCTCTAGCGGCTAGTGGTGCTGCGCTGGCTACAGGTGGCATAGTTCATCCGTTAGGTTGGTTACTTTTTGGATTGGCTTACAAGCCTTTGGTAGCCACTCAAAAACTGGCACGGTTGGAAAAATTAACAGCCGAACTTTTGGATGAGTTTAAAAGCGAGGGAATACAAGTCTTTCCAGTGCTAAAGGTAGAAGACAAGAACCCTATCGACTTGTTTGTGAGATTTGAGCGAAAAGTCCATCTGTTTATCTCAATTCGCTCAATAGGAGATAAGGAGATTGTCTACAACGAAACTAGAGAGGTTTTGCAGATCAAGAGGAAAGACAAACATGGACTAAAAGTTTGGAATCCTTGCCCACTGCTTGAATTGGCAGATTACGAGAAGTGGTTGAGCAAGAACAGGGACTTGTTTGCAATGTCTTCCCGTGAAGCTACAAAAACGCCCTCAGCAAAAGTTTTGGTCTTATGGCCTCCCACCAAGGCGGCTATTGATCACAATTCACACCTTTATTCTGAAGTTGGAAGTATGAAAATTCTAGCTCTCAGAAGAAAAGGAACTGCATTTGTAATTCAACAGGAGGAAGTTACCGAGTTTATTAAGGCTTGGTTAGCCAAGTACGAATGACTAAAAACTGAAAACCCCGCGTCCCGGTAGGACAGCGAGGTTTTCCAATGGAATTGGGGTATCTGGTTTTCACAGCCCGGATTAATATCCCTAATAGTAATCTTATCTTACATGATTGGAGTGTTAAGCCCTTGTTACACTGCACACCTAGCGACAAAAAGTAATTCAGGAATTTTAAGTAATTTTGTGCTTATATTTCTGAAAGGTTGTATTAGAAGATTACTGCCAAAGGATAGCTCCAATTCCTCCACCACACATCAAGGAGGAATTGCTCAATGTCACCATTACAACAGTTTAATAACTCGCTTCAGCATCAACAATTGAATAATAAACGTGCTGAAGCATTAGATGTTGAACCAGAGCTTGCTGAAGGTAATAAAATCAAGTTCGCGTTTAACGCAACTGGAAAAAACAAAGACTGGGACTTTAAGAAGCTGGCCGGTAACTTCATTGATGTAGAGGGCACTCTAGCCGATGTCCAGGAACATATTAAAGCAGGTCACGCCATCTGTGCCGGACTGTTAAACGGCAAATGGCGCAGTAAGGCCAATGTGATCGGTTCTCAGTGGCTACTACTCGACATTGATAATTCCAATATCGCCCGTGATGCTTATGACTTGCCGATTAAAGACGAAAACGGGAATTACATCAAAGTTTACGATCACCAATTAACCATAGAAGAAGCCTTAGCCCATCCCTTCATTAAAAAACACTGTGCTTTAATTTACACCACAGCCAGCCATAAACCAGAGTGGCATAAATTTCGGTTGGTTTTCCTTCTGCCCCAATATGTTCAGGGTGCTGATACTGTAGAAGCTTGTACACGCTTCCTCATGCAGCAATTGCCCCATGATCCAGCTTGTAAGGATGCAAGTCGTGTATTCTACGGCAGTACAGAAGCCGAATTCCCGCTAGTCAACCCTGAAGCCACTTTACCAGCAGAATGGATAAGTGAAGCGATTGCGATCGCGCAACAGGAACGTATTGAGTATCAGCTAAGAATCCAGGAAATTGAGTCACGGCGTAAAGAGTGGCGTGAGATTTCCCTTACTGAAGGCTGGGACATTGACCAGCTAATCCAGAACGCGCTTTCATTCATCCCACCACGTACCCCAGGAAGCGGTAACTACGACGAATGCCGTCAAGTGCTAATGGCACTGGTTAACCATTATGGGGCATCAGAAGCGGAAATTATAGCCGAGCAGTGGTCGCCCAGTATCAAAGGCGATACTTGGAACATCCACGCTAAGATTCGCAGTTTTCGGCGTGGGGGAATTACGATCGGCACACTGTTTCACATTGCTAAACAGTATGGTTTTCGGTTTCCGCAACGGCAGTATGAACCCAACCTCGGCAACAAAGGAGTAATTAGCCGTGAAGAGTGGGAGCTTGGGCGAGTTAGAGAGGACTTGAGCAGCTTCCAAAATTTATTAAAGCAAGCGATTGCTCCATTTAGTTCGATATTTAAAGGATTTAAAGCCCCATCAACACGCAAGCCCTTACCCGAAATTGACACGCCTTCGCCCAATGTAATTATTTACAAGCCCGGCAATATCCCGTTCCGAACTGACGTTACAGGCAATATCTCTATCTCCTGCCAGCCAGAGGAACATATCACCGCATGGGTAGAGGCTGTTTCTAAGGGCTGGACGCAAATTTTAGATAATTCCCATCCCGGACTAGGTAAGTCTTACAACGCGGGGCAACTGACGGCGACCCTGTTTGGCGTTGATAAACTAATTTACCAGGATGCCAACCATAGAAACCCGTCCACACTGCCCATTGAGACGAATTTCGTTGACTTACCAGTGCGGCACAACGGCTTTAAACTAGACCCCACCCGTAAAACTCCTACAGGTGAGGACTTTAAACTGTGGACTAAAGCGGGTGAGACTGCCGACACTGATGGCAATTGTCACAGAACTTACTTGTTTAATGCCTTCCGCAACAAGAATTTTAGCAGCCTCGATTTTGAAGAGAGCGGCATCAGCCCCATCTGTGGCGGTTGTTCCCTTAAAAATCAGTGCCGTTTCGCTAGTGGTGATGGTTTTGGCTTCCGCTTTCAAAAGCGCACAGTTATTCAAAATTACTCCGAACTCAGAGCGCACCCAGACTCTACACCAGTCACCTTAACTAATGCTGCTGACCAAACTTTCACTGTTGGGCGGTTATGGGAAGAAGCTGGTACACTCATCAAGCCCGTGCGCTCGGTTGATGTGAACCGAGGCGATTTTGAAACTACTGTGGGCAAGCTGCTACTGTTAGAACCAAATCTTCTATCACAGCTGCAACCTGCACTAAAAGTTTTACACCAACTGCTTACTCAGCAACTTAAGCCCACTGACCGCTACGGCTTTGATGATGCCAGCATCCGTGCGCTGCTGCCCCCTTTCCCCACAGGCTTAGATATCGAAGCCATTCGCCAAGCCTCAGAACCTGATTTGACTTTCTTAGAAGACTTGGACTCAATTGATATTACCCAAGATAAACAACTCAAAAAAAGCTCTGCGGCTCGTTATGCTGCCAAAAAGGTAGTTAAAGACAGCGCACGAACGGCAGGCAGGGAGTTTCTTGACTTGCCTAATTACTGGTTGCCTGACTTCCTCCTCGCTTGGAAAGGTGATGGTAGTTTTCAATCTCAATGGGGTGTACTCAGCATTCACCGCCGAAATCCCAAACATACTGAATTGGCCCACTCTGCCAAATTTAATATTTACCTTGATGCCACATTCAAATCCCAGCAGTTGAAATTGAAATTGGGCATCGATGAGCCTGTGTTAGTCATCGAGCAACAACGCCCAGACTACGACAATTTAAAAGTGGTCAACGTTACGGGGCTGGGTAAACTGCCCAAAAATCGCTCTCTTCCACTTAGCGCTCGTGTTAACGCCCTCAAAGAAACCTTGAAAAAACTCTGCCCCAACCTTGGCATTATCGATTGGAAACAGATTGCAACACAAGCCGAGGGGCGCACAGAATACGGTCACTTTGTCGATGGGCGTGGTGTTAATCGCTTTAGTGAGTGTGATGCGATCGCTTCTTTTGGCATTCCCTACCAGAACATCGGTGTTTTAGCAGCACAATATCAGGTGATGACTGGTGAAACAGTCAACCTGGAGGATAAAAACAGCACTTTCCAAAAGTATCTCACAGACCTGATCCGTGCAGAAATCATCCAAGAGATTGGGCGATTACGCGCTCATCGTCGCCCCAATGTGGAGCTAACATTCTACTTCTGCGCTGACTATGACCTTAGTTTCCTTGATCGTGAATTACCAGGAGTTAAATTAGAAAGCGTTGATGCCTGCGATTTCTGCATTGAAGCGGGTAGCCGAGATCAGCAGACGGGACACGCCATCGTCAAAGCGTTTACCCAGCTTTGGCAGTCAAACCAGAAAATTGGACAAAAGGCGATCGCCAAAATCATAGACACTACCCAAGGATGGGTGAGCCGATTTACCCAACGCTGGGGGGGTTGGCAGCACTTTAAAAAATTATTACTCCTGCTATTAGATAGTCTTAATAGCGGTAGTAATAAAAATTTGGCTGACTTAGACGACGATGAAAAGTGGTTAGCCCATACATACTTCCCGATGTTGATTGCTGAATCAGAATCATCACTCTCAAGTGTGCAAGAAGGGGTGGCAGAAGTTGCCCAAGTTTTTGATACTAGGGCGATGCGGCGAGTTTTACACTTCTGCACGCCCCAAGTTAGGGCTTCACTGCTGATGATTGTACTGAGTTGTCTGCCCACTGAAGTTTACTCAATTTCAGTTTCTTCAATCTCTGGGTCACTCGCAGAACCTGCGCTATCACCTTGAACAGTCATAAGAACTGATTCCAGACGATAACCAGCTTCGCGGATGTAATATCCAGCTGCACCCACGTCTTCAAACACGTTGTCAAATTGGGGATGAGTTGACGGAAAAATCTTTCTCAGGCGTGAGCTGATTCCTGAGAGTTCTTGCTGAATTGCGATTAGTTCTTGAGTATCATCATCCATGATTTATTTACCACAAAGATAGTTGCCCCGGTGAAACATTTGATTTTCCACCCCTATGGTATAAAAGGTGACAAGCACTACAAAGAGCTATAAGGTTGCCTCTGTGGTTATTTGCTGGATTTCTGTCCCAATGATGAACCTGTAAAGTGTACACTCTGCGTTTTGAGCGTGTTATATGTGATGTTTTTTCACCAGGGGGAATGCACTGTAATCCACATTTTTGACAACGCCACTGGGCTTGTTGCTTAATTGCAGTGGCAAGTTCTGACCAATTGTCTGGGTATAGAGAATAGGTGAACGTCATCAATCTAATTAAACTAAAGCTTTGAGAATTGTAATGCTTCGAGGGCTGGGCTACGTTTGAAAAAATATTACTCCTGCTATTAGATAGTCTTAATAGCGATAGTAATAAAAATTTGGCTGACTTAGACGACGATGAAAAGTGGTTTGCCTATGAATACTTCCCCACGCTGATTACTGAATCGGAATCATCACCCGATGATGCCCTGAAGTATATAGCTGAAGTTGCCACAAGTGTTACTAACACTGCAATGCGGCGGATTCTGCACAGTTGCACCCCGGCTGTTAGGGCTGGCTTATTGATGATTATCCTGCGTTGCTTACCTGCCGAGGTTTACTCAGACCAATCCATTTTCAATGCTGTTACTCCGGTACAAACGGCCTGTGATTCATCTGTGACACTCTAAAATTTATCCGTTTTTAATTTCTACTGACCTATCAGTAATAAAAGATGCTCCCTTTCATGATTGCGTACTTAATCATTGAGTGAGCGTCCTGCTCAACATATCTATAGCTGTTTTGCTCTCCTCAATTATCACTACGCACACTACCATCGGGCATGAGGGTTTCCTCGAAAAGGCAATCTTTGAAGTTGACTCCAAAAACTCTGTCATCCCTGAATTTAGGGGCAGATATAGCGTAACTGATACCAGGGGCAAGATAGCCTCAAATGCTTATCTAGTAAGCTTTTTGGTGCATCAAAAGTTGATTGATGTACGACTAAATAGCGGTAGCAATGAGCGAAAAATTTTGCTGCCTTATTTTTCATATACTTCTCTAATCCTTACCTAGCAAGGATTAGAGAAGTCGCTGTTGCCAAACGGGCGGTTGTTGCCCCTGGTGTCAGCCATGCTATATCTACCCCAAATAGGAAAAAGGTTGAGATTGTACGGTTTCTACTGGATGAAGCACTTAAAGACGTAGAAAAGTAATGCAGTAATTGATGCAGCAATGCAGTAATTAAGTAAATAAAGATTTATGGGGCGATCGCGGGTTTGGGGTGCGATCACCTTTTCCTTTCCTCTAAGAAATTGCTTGCTCAACTACATTAAGCAATTTCCTTGCAGGTTCATGACGTTATTCTGATGTTAAGCATGACCAAGGAAAATGTTAATTTTTAATAAGGATCGCTTGGCTCAAACAAAAAGGCGATCACACTATGACCGCCTTTTTCTGTAAAAAGCTGATAGTTTTAAATACATTCTGTTACTTCAAATTATCATAAATATGACTAACAACAGTAACATTATTGAAAAAATAAAAGAATTAGAAGCAAATTCTAGACTTATTAAAACAGCGCATTATTTAGCTGTTAAACGAAAGAAGTTGACACATAGAGTTTTAGGTTTGTTAATCATAATAATAAACATTATGATCTTTTCTCCTTTTCTGGAATTAGTTATGTCTAAATATTCTGCTGCGATTGCTGTAAAATTTTTGGCTATTCTTAGTGCCTCTTTAGCTGCAATTCAAACGCTCTTTAACTATCAAAAAGATATAGAATTACATTTAGATGCTGGAGATAAGTATACATATATTTACCGTAAAAGTGGAGTTGTTCGGTCAAAATATATGGATTGTTTAATTCAGCAAGATAAGTTTGTAGAAGAGTTTGATGCCTTGTTTGAGGATTATCTTGATGCAAATAATCAGTATAAAGTATGTATTCCATCTAATAGTGACTATAACAAAGCGCAAAAAGAAATTAATAAGCGGGATGAAGAAAAAGCTTTACGAAAGTCAAAGCAGTCTGAAGAGGCAAGTCAGCAGAAGGTATTGACAAATAAAAATGGTCAATTGTCAATTGGATCTTAAGAGCAAGCAGTTTTTATTTGAGAAAGCGATTGCTCTCTACTGCAAGCAATCACCCTACTATCCTCTAATAATAATGCGATCGCAGTCAAGGTGAGGCAGCGATCGCCTTCATCCTGGGGCAGATATAGCGTAGCTGATACCAGGGGCAAGATAGCCTCAAATGCTTATCTAGTAAGCTTTTTGGTGCATCAAAAGTTGATTGATGTACGACTAAATAGCGGTAGCAATGAGCGAAAAATTTTGCTGCCTTATTTTTCATATACTTCTCTAATCCTTACCTAGCAAGGATTAGAGAAGTCGCTGTTGCCAAACGGGCGGTTGTTGCCCCTGGTGTCAGCCATGCTATATCTACCCCTAGTTGCTTAGATTTCATCATCACTGTAAAAGCTTGATACAAAAGCTAACCTGTTTGGTTTACTAGTTAGTTCTGATTTATCCTACTGCTCCTGTGCTACTGGCTGTTGTTTTTTCCTCTTGTCCGTTGTGTCCTTTACAAGTGCTTCTTCAGCTTCGCTGTTTCCAACAACTGCTGACTGATTTTCAGTAGCCTCATTCTCTGACGTACTACTGCCGCCATTATCAGAAGTCTTATGACGGCGACGGCTGCTTTTCTTCAACTCACCGATTAAATATTTGATTCTGCTGCCCGTCAAATTAATCCCCAGACCCTTCAGCATCTCTGAAACTTCATCGTAAGTGTAGCCATACTTATCAGAGGTCAGTTTCTCGATATACCTCCTCATCTTGCGAACGGCTTCTCTGTCCGATATATCCTCTCGCTCTTTTGGCTTCTGCTCCTTAAGTGCTTTGATAGCCTCATCAATCTTGCTTTTAGTAATCTGATCAGAATCTTTTAGTTCAACCATTGCTATGAAATTAAATTGATTATTATAATTCCCTTATTTTCCACTATTTTTATAAAAAGTATAACTCCAGATTCAAAGCAAGTTTCAGCTACGCTGATTAGAATTTTCGTTGCTGCTACGCCGTCACCATCATTTATTAGATGCTGATATATTTCTCCTGCTCAAACTATGCTGTCGGCTGTCGCTATGTTCCCCCTGACGTTGAGTGTTGCTGACTATAGCCAAATCACACCGATTATGCCGTCGTAGTAATTTAGCAAACACTGATATAATTATGACGAAACAGCTATGCTGTTATTGTCTTTCATCCCACCCTGAATGACCCGAACCTGTCCCCCCAGCTACGCTGTCGTTTCCTCGCCCCCAGTCTCTCGTTCTGCCTCCGTACATACGTAGCACACGACACCTCGCATAACCCCGTATTTTGGCTTGAAGCCAGCCATGCCTCAAAGCTTACGCTTTGTCTCGCTGCGCTCGAACGGCAGACTGGTTCAAGTGGGGAAGCCCCCCTTGAAAAACCCCCCTCGCAATGTCCCTCAATCTTCTCGATTTATGGCGAATCGCAAGCAGTCAAAAGCTCTAGTCCGAAAGCATATTTTCCCAGTCAGATTGAGCGACATCGAACTGGACTTGCTGCGAATAAAATCACTTGATGCAGGGATGTCAGCGAGTGAATTAATGAGGCGTAATGCATTGATGCGTCCATTACCCAAACGACTGAGTAAAATTAGTCTACAAACATATTGGGAATTAGGACAAATTGGGAACAATCTAAACCAGCTTGTCAAAGCAACCAACACAGCACTCTTAGTTGGGCGAACTTTACCTACTGATCCAGAACTGCTAAGAGAACTTTTAGAACTGCTGCATCAGTGCAGACGAGACATTGCCTCGGATGATATTGAAGACGAAGATTCGGAAGAGGAAGAGGATGATTGGGAAGCAGACTAAAGGCAGAGGTTTTCGCAAGCTGCTAGATTATTTAGAATCGCGCGAAGATGCTAAACTAATCGGCGGCAATATGAGCGGGAGAAATGCCCGTGAATTGGCGCGGGAATTTAAGCTGTCTCGACAACTAAATTCTGATGCAGACCGAGTTGTTTATCATGTTTCTCTATCAGCAGCCAAGGGCGACAAATTAGATGATGAAAAGTGGAGCGAGATTGGCTCACGCTACATGAAGGAAATGGGTTTTGATGCCAATCAGTTTGTCATCTTCCGCCACCATAACACCGACGACGACCACATCCACATTGCAGCCAGCCGAATCAGGATGGACACGGGGCTAGTAGTGCATGATTCCTGGGATTATGTACGCTCTGAGAAAGTTCTGCGGCAGATTGAAATTGATTATGATTTGGTGCAAGTGCAAGGCAGTAGAGAGAAACTTCAGCGCACACCCAGCACCGGACAAATTAGACGCATAAGGCGAGAGCAAGAAGAATTTTCACAGGGACAACGTGACTCTCCTCCACAACGCATCATCAAAGAGTCAGTTCAGCAGACAATTGACAGAGCCGGAGTTGATAATCCCCAAATGCCAACGCTGATCATGCGCTTGCAGCAAGCTGGCATTAGTGTCAGAACAGGATTTACCAGAAATGGGAAGTCTAAAGGCATTTCTTATGAGAAAGATGGGCAAGCTTTTAGTGGTACACAGTTAGGGGCAGCTTATACCTTCCCTGGTTTGCAAAAACATCTTGGCGTTGACTACCAAACAGAACGCGATGATGAACCTATTCATGAATTGCTGCTCAAACCTGTTAAACCACGAAGAGTTGAGCAGTTAGAAAAACTCTTTCAAGAAATTGAACGCAAACAACAGCCTCAGTTCACCCCACCACCAGAGGATAAAGTTGTTTGGCAAGTGTTGCACAAGTACTTAAGCGAGAAACGCTATATACCAGATTATATTGTGCAAGGATTACATAATAATCAGTTGCTTTACATGGATGAGCAACGAAATATTTTGTTTATCAAGCGTGATTTAGATGGTGAAAAAACTGGCGCATTAGTTTGGTCAAAGCCTAGAGAAAATCATTGCACTGTGGAGTACGACCAAAACACCTCTACACCTTATGGTTGGTTTTATTTGAGATTAGGAGGGCAACCAAAGTCCAAGGTAGAAAACGTCTTTTTGTGTTCTACACCAATTGATGCAATGTCAGCAGCCACCTACCTGATTTCAAGTTGCAAAGGGCTACCACCAACTAGAACCATGTTGATAGTAGCTGATGACCCGAATAACCTACCTATGGAATTTCTCAAGAGTTTCAATAGGGTTGTCGTAGCATTCAATAATGATCAAGAAGGGAATAACGCAGCTAGTGCAGTATTGGAATTGTTGCCAATTGGTAAAAGGCTCAAAACCCATAATCCTGATTGGAGTCAGGAATTAGAAGCTCATCTCAGGGAGGAGCAACAAAAGCTCTTACAGCAGGATCGTGGTTTTAGTCTGTGAGCCGCGCGGAGCATACACCTGACTCGTGGGTTAAGTTCAAGAAAGAATTTTTGAAGCACAATTGCAACACAAGTGTATTATCAATTCTCAATAATTTTGAAGTTATTGAGAATGAAACAGGCGATTTTCATTGGCTGTAAGTCATTGTCAGTCAGCATTACGCCCGAAATTTTCTCTAAATGTCTTATGCTCAACTGGTAGCAGTAGGGCCACCGTATTGCTACCAGTTGGGGAATCATCAAATTTTCAACAACTCGCTTTTTTACTACTCAACTGGTAGCTGTGTGTCACCAGTTGAGCTACCCAACAGCTACCACTTGAGCAAGGTATTTAGAACTACTATTTTAATACTTATCATCTACATAAACTCTACGTAGCAAGTGGTGTTTGCAGCATAGCTTTGGTGTAACTCACAAGTGGAGTGCAGTTGTGATACTACAAAAGTAGTTATTGAGTATTATTAGTTGACGTTGATTCAAAGTTTTTTTAGTTTTGGTTCAAAAAATGGGTTTTATTTTTTTGCGTACTGTGCGAGAGTTTTAGTCAGGAATTTTTGGCGGAGAAATCAGGGTGGTAAATGAGGTTTTTGGGGTCGAAATCCTTCTTATTACCTTGTGTTTACCTTGTAAATACCTTGGAGATGCCATTGCAGTACCTTATTTTTGGCAAAAAAGAGGCATTTTGTAAAAAACGGTGATTTTCAGTGTTGAAGGTGCAAATAAATCCTTATATTTGCCATTGAGATACCATTGAAATGCCATTGCAAAACCTTATAAATGCCTTTAAAGAGAAAATCCTTGTAAATACCTTATAAATTCCATTCGAGTAAATTAATGCTTAGGGTGCGAAGTTTTTCAGAAGCCAAAAAAATTAGTATGATTTCGCCACCTGCACATAGAGCTTGAAAACCGCAGACAGCAGCAAAGAGGTTTTAGTCGGTAATATCGTGTTGAGCCGACGAACTCGTTGCCGCTTCGCTCAACTCTTGCGGTGCTGGGACGGGGCAATAGTTTACTTGTGCATCAGCCTAGTTTATAAAAGCCCCGCCCAGCACTCCGCTATCGCCGCAAGAGTTGCAACGAGTTCTTTTTTCTTGGAAATAAGACTTTTTAAATCCTTTGGATATATTAATGTTGAATTGCTGTGGCAACAAATCGCTAAATGTAGTGTTTTTAATTTAGGAGTAATTAAATTTATTTATGGAAGATGAGAGAAAGTCTATTGATCGTCGAAAGTTGCTTAAGAGATACGCTGCTGGCGAAAGAGATTTTGCTGGGATTAGAATCAGTTCCTCCGGGCTGGATGGAGAAGATTTGCGCTCAATTGACTTGAGCGGAGCCGATTTGATAGGTGTTGATTTGAGTGGCTCCAACCTGAGTCATGCGAACTTGAGTGGAGCTAACATGCTTTGTGTCAACCTGTATGCTGCTAATCTCAGTCATGCTAATTTGCGTGGGGTTGACTTGAGCGGTGCTGATTGCAGAGGAGCTAACCTCGCTTTTGCCGATCTTGACGAAGCTATCTTGACTGCTACTGATTTCACTGGGGCTGAATTCGATGGCACAGAGATAGAAAATGCTATTTTGATTGCAACCGACTTTAGGGCTGCTCAAAATTTCAATGGCCCGGGACAAGGTTGTTTAGTCTGTAAAACTTTTTGGGCGGATGGGGAATTCTTCAAAGGCCCCGACTGGTATGAATAAACTATTGATTAATTGAATGTGGTATTGCACCGAGATACCAACTAAATATTAATGTGACCTTGATATAGATTTGAACCTATGCGTTGCTATGAAAAACTACTTAATTATCTATTAAAGTAGATGTAAGTAAGAAAAGCAATTAATAAAAATTTGATTACTGCCCTGAAAAGCTGTATTTATAAAGCTTTCAGCCGCCAATACTGTGCAACTTCCTTGCTCGGTCGTGCCTGCGATCGCAGTTTTGGATGTCGGGAAATAGAGGGTTTCCCGACATGGGGTAGAGGCAGCTAATTTAGAGCAATATGTAGTGATTAATGAGAAGGTGTATAGATGAGTATAAACGCCGAGGAATTGTTGAGCTTCTATGCTGCTGGACGGAGAAATTTTGCTACTGCTACTATTGAGGACAAACGTGAAGGTTTTTTCAGAGGTGTTGACCTCAGTGGCATTAATCTTAAAGGTTGTTTTATTGATATCGATTTCAGTGGTGCTACTATGAGAAACGCTATTTTCAGCTATGTTAAATGGGAGCTTGTTGTATGGGAAGATATTGATTTCAGTGGTTCCGATTTCACTGGGGTAAAAGGTATAACGGGGTCTACCTTCATTAATTGCAATTTCAGGGATACTATCTGGGATGGAGCCAATTTGTGGCAACCCGCCTTCGTAGAGTGTACTTTTCCACATTTCGACAGCTTCAAGAATGTCCGAGTTCCTGAAATTCACTTCCTCACTAAATCCCAATACTTCGGCTACTAGAGGAGAATTAAGATTTTTCTTTTCGCTCCCCTCTTTATATACTGCTACTGCTATCAATAAAAATTTAGTCTATTAAGAAAAAACCAAGAAAAAATTTTGATTATTTGGCTAATGTAGAGTACAGCATAAGGCTCTTAACAGCCAATGCTGCTTAAGATGATTGCGAAGTCGTGGCTTTCAAACACTACTCACTTTCTAGCTTTAATACAATTTTTTGATAATACTTAGCTGCCATTTCTTCTGCTTTTTCATAGACCCGCAATGGGTCTTTTAGCATATCACCTGGTTCAACTTCTAAATCGCTAGTTGAAAGTGAGACTCGCCCTTTTTCAACATCAATCCAGGTAATTATTGCTCTAACCCACTCACCTACTTGAAAAACCTGCTGTGGATGCTCAACAGTTTGTTGAGAAATTGTGGTGATATGTAATAGCGCATAATATCCTCCAATATTAACGAAGACACCATACGATTTAATTTTGTGGATAGTGCCATCTACAAGTTGACCAAGTTTAAGTGTTTTTAATCTTGCTATTGCTGAGGCACTACGATTATAAGGTGTTCGGCTTTCTATGAAGTTCTCGCGCAGTCCATATTGTTTGTTTAGCTCAATTCTTCGCTTAGAATACCAACTTGCATCAAATTCATCTAAAGCAATATCAATTGGTAAATTCTTGTATAAGCTGACAAGTGCGTAGGCTTCTGTGATTTGGCCGTTAGCTGTTAAATCGGTAGTCCATAACATTACATCATGTAGAATGACTAGCCATTGTTGTAAGGGCGTTAATTGGTTCCATACAGTTTCACGTCCGGTTTCACTAACCCTGTCACGTCCGCCCCAGTGCATTGCTAAACGTATTCGCCAATTTTGACCAGAAATATTAGATGGTTTGAGCAAAGCTCCCCAATTTGTATTACTCAGATCATCAATGTATGACCATTGTGATGGTTGATACTCATCTTGAAGAAATTTGATGACTCCATCATGAAAAGCCTTGAGCAATTCATAACGAGAAGCAGTAATCTTGAGGCGTGTTGTAGTGTCATTCCCGCACATCCAAGGCTCAATTCTCAATTGCACAACTAGATCGCTCAAACACTCAACTATCATCTCTACTCCATGACCTTCCTCATCGATGATCATTTTGGCGGGTAGTTGTGAGTCTCGAATTTGTCCCAGCCAAATGTACAGTTCTTGATAAGGATTGAATGTAGATGATGTCCAAATTTGGGTGCAAATATGATCAGCTTCTATACGGAGCAAAATCCATCCTCTGAGAATATCTTCATTAGAGGATTGTGTAAGGGTCACTCTCATTTATTCAAAACAATATACCGCGATCGCTCACAGACAAAACCAATTTAACACCACCAAAACCATACACAAGTTAATAAGTATTATTTTCAACATTCGGTTTTCTGCTTCTCCAGCCCCGACCGGGCAATAGAGATGCACAGCACTGGCTCTCAAAACCATTAGTATCCCTCGGCTGTAGCAACCAATTTCAGAAAACCTGTCCTGAATGATATTTAAGGATAATGCTCTGACCAATATCTTTTAATTGTGCGAAATCGGGTTTAGGAAAAACGTTTTTCCTAAATTCATTTCCATGTCTATCCTGCCGCCCCTCTCCCTCATCGTTATGGTTTTCTTGCTTTCTGGCTTTCTGGTTCTCCAAACTTTTGAGTTAGCGCTTCAACAATAACTGAGGTTACAGTAATCCCTTGCTCTTTAGCTTTAGACATCCAGTAGCGACGTTGGGATATAGGGACTTTGACACACAGATTGACCATCTGTTCAAGCTCTGGCTCTTGTGATGGTAAACCAGATGTCTGGTCTGATGTATTTATGGCTTTCTGGTTTTCTGGTTCTGTTTCTCTGGCTTTTTTAATCAAATCACCGTACTTGCTCATTTCAAAATCTCCATAACTTCTTTACCTAGCGCAAGGTAATCAGCCCAAGCTGTTTTTAAACGTGAGTCATCAACATCCCGAATAGGGACACCAGCCATTGCTGCTTTCTCAAAGCCGACAGTACGCCGGATCATTGCCTGAAATACGGGGATGCCTCCATTCAACAAATCCTGACGCAGTGTTTCGCCTTCTCTGCTGGGATAGGGAGGAACAATAGTAAGCAAGCAGCGATAGTTTGTCTCACCCAAATCTTTCACCATCAATAGCATTGGCTCAAGGCTTACAATGTCCGGTTTTGTAGGCAGTATTAAAAGGTCGCAGCCTTTAGCTAATTCCTTTAGATCATCTGAGTCAGGTCTAGCTGGGGTGTCGATGACCACAAATTGAGCATCGGCAATTACCTTTAAGGCTTGACGTTCGTCCACCGCAGGAAAGGGGAATGACCCGCGTTTTGACCACGCCAGGGCGGTACGGTTCTGGTCGCCATCTACAAGAACTGTTTTACCAAGTTCACTAAAGAAAGTTGCAAGATGCACTGCTGTAGTGCTTTTTCCGACTCCTCCCTTGTATCCAGTGATCGTTACAATTTTCTTTTGACTGTCCATATTTCTGGTAAACCATAAATCTGGTTTTCTGGTTTTCTGACTTTTGGGCTTGGACTAAATCATACTCAACATTTGTCAACGAAGTCACGTATATTTGTAGCCCACTCTTTTTTAGAACAAGCTCTTGTTCTAAACTGGTCTTTAAGCGAAATCAGACAGCGTATTAGTGAAAAGAAAGCCGCAGCCTCTACC
This sequence comes from Nostoc commune NIES-4072, assembly GCF_003113895.1. Lineage (NCBI taxonomy): Bacteria > Bacillati > Cyanobacteriota > Cyanophyceae > Nostocales > Nostocaceae > Nostoc > Nostoc commune. The sequence goes on from NZ_BDUD01000008.1 coordinate 32,846, forward strand.
CCAAACACCGAGTCTAACAATTACAAAGAGCGCTTTACTGCTGCGATTACTAAACTAAGAAAATCTCATATTTGGTCAGACCCGAAGAAGCGCAAGCAAATAGAAAAAGGGAGCAATGCGATTTTGTGAGGTAGGCAAGCAGGGGAGGCAGGGGAGGCAGGGGAGGCAGGGGGAGAGAAAGAAATTAAGTATACTTCAGGGTATGTCGGTAGCAAAAATTACTACTTTCTCTCTTTACTCCCCCTGCTTCCCCTGCTCCCCCTGCCCCCCCCTCACAAGTGTAGGTTTTTTACAATCAGATCTAGAAAGAGGTAAGACTTGGAAGACTTGGGGGGAAAGTAGACAAGGAAGCTTTTTTACGCCAGAACCATTCATTGAGATTAGGAAGTATTGGCAGCAGCAGCAGATGTACTGTGGTAGGGTTGTGGAAACAAACCAGTTAAAGAAATAGCCTTGCCGTTAAGTAAGTCAGCAAGAATATGAATTAAACCTTGAAGAAAACAAGAAATCTTACAAACAGTTTTTTTGGGAATATCTTGTTTTTTGTCCAGATGATTTGGAGAAAGTTCTTTCGATAAATTATTTAGGTAATGTGGCTCTATATCAGTGCCAATTGTTATAGTCCAAAGGGTAGCTACAGCCATAGCTAACCATACCCTTTCGGCTCTATTTGGTTCTCGTAAACGAGTTTTATGCCACTGCCAACCATCACTTTTGATATCCCGATAACTACACTCAATCCAAGAACGTAAAGAATACCAGAGAGCATCCCCTTGTTGGGGTAGTAAATCCGTGACAATTAACCAAGGATCTTTGTAACCTTCATCCCAACGGGCAAGTATTGTGCAATTGAGTGGATTAGTTTTAAAACAGGTGACTATTCCAGACCAACTCGTCCCTGTTTTTTGTACTAGTTTATCTAAAAACTGCCATTCGGTCTCTCCTCTAATTTGATATGTTCCAGTATAATTAATTCGTAAAAAAGGATGCCAATTCAAAGCGCAAATTGCGTCAAACAACCAGTCAGCATAGAGTCCTCTATCTGCTGAAACAACGACTTGCATTTCCGGAGGAACAACATCTTTCAATGATTGGAATAATTGCTGCCAATGAGGTTTCCAAGCTCCTTTTTCTGTTCCTTTGACAATTTTCCAAGCTACAGGAATGCCGCAACCCCGATAGAGAACATGAACAGAAAGAACCGTGAAGTGTTGTCCAATATTAGTGCTATCTACCGCAAGAGGAAGCCATTTTTCTTCACTGTTCCACATACTCAAAATCCATTGGAGTAGGGGAGCAAAGCACTTAGTTACATCTATAGCAGTTCTTTTTTTTCCTGTTTTGGCATCTGCTTCTTGATACCATTCTTTTAGTCTTTGTCGAACTGCATTAGTGTTCTCTTGATTAAGCCTGCCGATAAATTCTGAGACTCTGGTTAGACTACTTGAGCCTGTCATTACTATCCCAAAGCTCCAAGTAGCTAAACCTGCTACTTCTGGCAAAGATAGATCAGGGAAATGATAACTAACAATTTTCGCCCATTCTTTGAGATACTTATTCTTTAGCATTCTTCAACCAATTAACCAATCTTCTGGTTGATTAATCATCTTGACTAATCCGCTTAATACTTGATTATATGCACCAGATAAATTTTTTTCCTCTTCTATCGATAAATACTGATATCTGAGAGCAAACTTCAGCCAAACCTGGGTTTCTGCTGCTTCTGCTTCACATTCGTTTAATTTAGCGATAAATGAGGCTTTATATCTTCTTTTTCGCCAAGCCTCTGCTAAGTTGGCACAAACTGAGCGAGATGAACGACGAATTTGGTCTGTAAGAGAGTATCTTTCTTCCTCTGGGAACCGTTTTGATATCTCAAAAATAGTTATAGCTGCCTGAAATGCTTTTTGGTAGATGATTAAATCTTCGTGGGTTATAATTTTTCTGCGTTCTTCCTCCTTGTCCACTTTCCCTCCTTGTCTACCTAGTCTTACCTCATTCTAGATGTTTTTTGTAAAAAACCTACACTTGTGA
>NZ_BDUD01000009.1 GCF_003113895.1 Nostoc commune NIES-4072
AACTAGGGGCGAGAACAACAGCTTTTTGGGGTACTCTAAAGGCACTAAGCGCAGTGATAGCTGGTTTTACTTCCACTTGGGGGGTAAGGCTAATGATTTTACCTCAACAGCGATTCTATGTAAGTCCCCCATTGATGCTATTTCAAGAGCCATGCTGGAATATCTTATCAGGGGCGATGTCCCACCCGAAAGAACAGTTTATATGGCTATTGATGACATCAAGAGCTTACCACTTGAGCGATTGCGAGACATCAATAATATAGTGGTGGCGTTTGGTAACGATAAAAGCTCTGATGCGATGGCACAGCGTGTATTAGAACTACTGCCACAGTCCCAAATCAAAAAATCTAAAGCCAGTGATTGGAATCAGCTGCTTATAGTTTATGGGCGACAGTTAAGGCAACAGCAACGCCAGGAAGATGATGAATTAAGTCTTTAAAAGTCAACGTTCTAGTAGTGAACTGTACAGTCCCTTTTTGTAGTATAAATGTAGCTGTTTGGTACTTCTTTTTGATTCAAGTGAACCAAAGGCACAGTGATGCCTAATAAGTGGAATTCCTAGAATTTCAGAAAAAGAAGAGTTACCTTTTGCAGTAACGAGTATATGCTTTGGCAAGCAGGTTAGATTCGTTGAGTGCTTCAACAGATGAGGAGAATCCAAGAAGTATATGTTTAAGGGTGTTCAAGCTGTATTTTTTTTCGTAAATGATGTTGTTGCAGCTGCTCAATGGTACAGCGAGCTTTTAAATATACCAATGAAGTACTTTTATGTAGAAAATGAAATACGGGGAGCATTGATTGATGTTGGCGGCGTTGAAATGTTTTTCCATCTGGCAGATGAAAAAATGCATCCGGGGAATGCGGGTCAAGTAGCCTATTGGCGTGTAGACAACTTTGAGCAAGCATTAGATTATGCTCAAAAGCATGGTGCTAGGCTTTATCGAGGCCCCTTAGTAATTGAGGGACAGCAGGCAATTTGTCAAATGTGTGACCCATTTGGAAACCTTTTTGGTATGCAGGGTAAAACCAGGGTCTAGGGTATGGCAACTACTTTCAGGCTTTCCTAAACAGTTTGGATACAACTCCTTTCAGAATATATGGTAGTAGCTTCGGAGCGGGTAAGAAAACAATCCCTAACTGCTGCATCAATCCGAGTGCATCGCCTTGCCCCCAATGCTCCACGATCTTTCCATCCTCGACTCGATCGATGTGCATGATCGACAAATTGATTTGTTTACCTGTTGGCGGAAGACCTTGAAATTCTCCAAGATGTGTGGCTGTGAATTTTCCATACGTTACAACCCTATCGCCTGAAACAATAACCTCATCAAAAATGTGCTGTCCCTGACCGAAGGCTAAATAAAACGACATCCCAAACTGCTTAAACCCTGCCCCGTCCAATGGCTCTGCTATACCCCCTAGATGAGCAACAAAGTTTGGAGCCAAAAGCTCTAAGGCTTGCTCCATTTTGTGATCGTCAAAAGCTTTGTAGAACTGGAGAACGAGGGCTTTGTTTTGTTCAGTCAGCATACAGAATTTCGTTTTGAACTAGATTGTAACGCGGTGATTACGAGAACTTAACCGGGCAGAAAGCCGACTTGAAAACACTACCTCAGCGATCGCACTTTAACCGAGTTCCCAACAAACAATTCCGTTTGTTGGGGTAAATATAGCGAACGGCGGATACCCTTAAGTAGTTTATTTATAAAACAGTGAGCTAACGGGTGGCAGTGACCACCCATTTTTATGAGCCAAAGTGAACCTCCCTCTCGGCGGCTGGTACTAGCATCTCAAGTTGCGCGAATTCACCCAAGGTCAAGAACCCGTGCAGTTCCAAATAAGAAGTGATCTCCATTTCGCTCAGAATCTCTTTAACCACCTCCCAACTTGGATTAGGGGATTCCAAGATACAAGCGATCGCTTCTGAGGCTAAAACCTTGGAATCTTCGGAAGATTGCACCGACTCGGATTCACCCGCACCACTTTCTAGCTGTTCCGCACCAGTGACGCATGAGTTTTCCATGCTCTGTAAGGGTTCCGCACCACTTTCTAGCTTTTCCGCACCAGTGACGCATGAGTTTTCCATGCTCTGTAAGGGTTCCGCACCACTTTCTAGCTTTTCCGCACCAGTGACGCAAGGTTCGCCGCAGCAGTTTTCCATATCTAGCAAGGGTTCCGCACCACCCGCACCAACTTGGGGGGTATATTCTTCTTTTTCCATTGGCTCAGTCAGAAGATTTAATTTCATTTCTGACTCTTTTCCAGTGTTTTCTGTGAAATCTGATAAAGTGGTGCGGGTGGTGCGGAAGTCTTGATTTTGCGTGGTTTCTGGTGCGGTCAGTGGTGCGGAAGTGGTGCGGGTAGAGCCTAAAGTGGTGCGGGTAGCTGACAAAATTCCAATGCCTTTGAGTATTGGGATGTTCCTTTTTGAAACTTCACAGTACTTAGTCCCTTTGACCGCTTTCGGAAACAGTTGGGAGATGCGGGGAATGATTTGGTTGATGCCCTTCACGTTTTTATCACTGGGGCGGGCTTGGTCGATCCATGATCTGCGGTTGCTCTCATCTATAGTGAGTGTGCCGTTTTGGGTGTACCACATCTCTAACATTGACCATAAAGCCCGTGCGGTAATCTCTCCCCCTTCTAGATAACCTATGTTGTTATCTTCTAGGAATTGAAATAAATGATTGTTGTCTTTTTGAACATTACGGAAGGCATCAGTTGTACATTCGTAGTCAATGCCTTCTTCGATAAGTTTGTTAAGAGCCTCTAACATTTTATTTAGAAATGCTGGGGCTACTTTCGTTCTAACAAACTCTGAATCATCAGCAAAACGGGAGTCGGCTTGTAATTCGTTTGGGTTGTTGGGGTCGGGATTTTTTACAAATGTTTTTAGAAACTCCAAAACTGCGATTCTATCTTGAGTAGCTTGCATTACTCCTTGCAATGGTGGCGTTTCATTTAAGTTGAAAATGCCTGGTGCGTTCGGGGTAAATTCAATATGGTCTTTGCCTTTCCGCTCACAATGTAACTTGTTACCTGTGACAAATAATTTCAGACTTTGTATTCTATCAAGTCTGCAAGTTTGTGGGTTTTCTGATGCCCAATTAAGCCTAGAATGCATTAGTGGTGCGAGTCCAAACTTTCTGCCCTCATCGTAAGCTTGGAAGTCAGATAGAGATATGCTGGTTATCCCAGTCTCTCCATAAATAATAGATACACATTTGCGAATCGCATCTTTACCGTTTGACCCTAGCCCCACCGCCAGTAATGCTTTCGCTTCTCTTCCTCTAACCTTTCTAACAGTTTGGAGGTCAAGGGATGCAGCAAGATTCCGTAAAAGAACTTCTTGCTGTGGCTTATCTAAGCAAGCGAGTAAGCGCTCACAATCTGTACTATCAGCGTTGGGGTCGTACTCTATTAATGGCTCATAAATAAAGTAATCTTCGGGGGTATGTGGGGATAGCGTTATAGTGAAATTCTTACCATTCCAAACGGTTCTAACGATTCCATTAATGCAGTTTACCCCTGGTGGATTGATTAATTCTGGGTCAATTCCTGTTAGCATCTTTGCCCATTCAAGAATCTTTTTTACCCAACTGGGTGAAGTATAAGGATAAGATTTTTTACCTTGTTCATTCTCAACCACAAAGGAATTACAAAATTTGGCTATTCGTCTGCGCTCTGTGTCATCGGGAGAGTGTTTGTAGTGGTTGCCAGTATGCCAGTAGAGCTTATCAGCAGCACAAATCCAGGGTTTATCCCCGTAGAGAGCTTGAAAGGCTTGTTGGATAAAGCTTACAACTGGATTTTGGTCATCATCATCATCATCGATGACATTTACCTCTGCCTGAAGATGACGCTGGTTTACGGCTGCGTGGATCTCCTCTTCCAGCTTTCTGATAAATTCTGGTACTTCCATCTGCCCCAAGATTTCTCTGATATCACTTGACTTATATGGTAAATCGGGGCAGATGTCATGAGGGTTAATTCCAATAAGTGCAATCCCTACCTCGGCGGCGCAGTCCTGGCAGGTCTGGAGTTTCTTCAGTCCAGTGTCGTCTGGGTCATGTAGAAAAACGATTAATCCTATGCCTGAATCCTTGATAAGTTGGTATTCTGGCAGGATTGATTTTTTGTCCCAGGCACTACCTTGGAAGGTAAATCCAGCAAGCCCATGCTCTCGACCAACTTCTACGCACCCCTCCCCTTCGTGTTGGAGTAGTGCCGGGGTTCCTTGTACAGATTTACTAGCAGCTAGCGCTTCATCAATGCGGTAAGCTTTCCAGGGTTCATCCCCTTTTCTCATCTCTGGAGTGCCATCTGGAAGCCTGTGCCATTGGCGGAAGGATTTATCTTTTCCCTTCTCTTTGATGTAATCTGCCCATTCATAGCGAATTACCCATTGAGTTTGTGAGTAAGGATAGATTGTTTGTGTTGCATTCCCTGGTATTCCCTTTGGGAGCTTGCAAGTTATGTTTTGAGTTTGGGGTATGTCAGTCACCGCTTGGGTCAACATCACCAGTGCTAATTCACCATCTGGAATTGGCGCACTTTTGGGCAAGATTCTCTTGGGCTTCGCTGCCAAACGGTTTAGGGATGGAGTGTAATTAGCCCCTGTTCTTTCTGCCACCACTTCAGCCCAAGGTTTAATCGCCTCTCTGATGTCCTTACACTCACAATTATTGAAGCATCTGTACTTCCCGGTTTCTGGGACAATAGATAAGTCATTACCGCCACAAACTGGACAAATAAACTTATTTTTAGCTTTGGACGGTTCTAGCTGATCTTGAAAATTTCGGATGTCAAATTTTTCAAATGCCTGTTGAGTTCTTGAGGCATTAGTTTTTTGTGGTGTATCGAACAGGTGTTTATTTTCTACACTGGCAGTTTTGGTATTACGTGCTGCTAACTCTTGCTCCCCTGTGACTGACTGTGCTATTTTAAGCGGCTCAGAAATATTCGGCGTTGCGCCATGATCTAACAGTCCGGGCGCACTTTGCATTTCTAGCGTATTCATTTGTACTACTCCATGTTTTTTTTGTGTTTTTTGGAGTAGTTCTTTGCCGTTGTCGCCGCGTTCTGTTAGGTTAGAAGGTGAACAATTATAAAAACTAATCTGGTTGTAGTTTTTGTTGACTATTCGTGAACGACGGCAAATCGTTCTTGGTGTTCGCCTCATCATCTAACTGAGCGCACCCGAAGCAGCAAGAGCTACTCCTTTTTTTTGTACTCAAGCAGTTTGAATGCTTGGGTATTTTCTTTGATGCAATGGGCGAGGGTTTGTATCCACCCACGCAATAACTCATGCTTTATCGCCTGGTTTTAAATCTTCCGATCGCTCAAGAAGCGATTTTTTGACTATTGCGCTTACTAGTTGCGGGATGGTTCGGAATTCCGATTCAGCCCATCGCCGCAGTTGTTCATACTCCTCCGGGTCAAAACTAATAGTTGTTCTGGGTCGTTTCGTAGCCATTAATAACATCACTTGTCCATTTGATAGACATTATGAGCTACTAATATCTATCTTTTAAAATTACATCACTTATGTACTATATTGACAAGTGATGTACTTGTAGATTAATATAGCATTAACACGGTCAAGGAACCCACAAGTGGCAAAGAAGCCCACGGATGGAAGCGGATAACAGACCCCGTAATTCGGATAGAACAGTAACCGCAGATATCCAAAGCTTTTTCACCATAAAGGTTTTACGAAAAATTCAAACAAATTTAAGGACTTCAATCAGATGGTAGATTTGGCATTAAGTCCCACTGTTGGGATTCTAGCCCCATCGTTGACCCCTGCTTCTTGGGATTGTGGTAACGGGTATTCTAAACTACATTTTCCCCAAGGAGAGATACTTATTCCCTCCTACTTTAAACAAGTCATTGAAACGGACTCTAACGACTACGAAAGCTTAGGAAACGGTGCGGTAGTCGAATATCTTCAAGGCGAACGCTCTGATCTATCTGGCTCTAAGTGGTTGATTGGAGAGACTGCCGAAATCTACTGTAAGCAGTCATTTGGACGCATTGTTGATGACTTCAAAAACAAGATTACTTATGGGCTGCAAATGCTCTTAGGTGCAATTGCTCAAACTCCTAGACAGCAGAGCTATAACTTGTTTTTAGTCGCTTCATTGCATGACTCTCAAGCCTTTGCCCATGATCTAAAGAAAGCCTTGCAAGGTAAGCACATTGTCAAGTTTGATGGCAAAGACATTGTAAACGTTGATATCACCTGTCAAATAACAGAGGAAGGTGTAGGAGCATTGTTAGTTTCCCGCGCCCCTGGTCAGCAGAAAGTCGCGCTCATTGACCTGGGGCATGGAACTACGATCACCTCAATATTTGAAGGCAACAAACTATTACAAAATAGTCGCAAGATTGACACAGTAGGCGTTCACCATCTTTGTGAGACGATAGCGAATAACCTCCAAACCCGTCGCCACCTTGGTAAACCAGCTAACCCTCATCTGATCCGAGAGGGGATGAGCAAGAACTTTGTTTATGGAACCACCAATTGGGAGTTTTCAAGCATTTACTCATCAGAACTCAAGGGATGGCTTGCATCTTGTTTAGTCCCTGCGTGGAAGCATTTGCAATCCCGCGCTGATGACCTGGATGCTATTTACCTTGTGGGTGGTGGTGCAATGCTGCCATCGGTTAGTGCAATCGCATCTAGGCAAGGAATTGCACAGATTCATAATTCCCAGACTGCCAATGCAATTGGGTTACTGAAATTAGCTGTTGCATCACTAAAGAAGGTTTAATTCATGGCGAAAGATAACCGGGTTTGCATCCCCAAAGATTTGATTGACCCCGTAAAGGCTGAGGCGGAAAAACTGCTTCTCACCGATGACCTGACCTCTGCTGTGACTTGGATTTTAAGGGCTTACTTTCGAGAGAAAAATTCACTTTGCTGTCAGCACAAGCAACAACCTGCTCTAACTGAGCAGTCCCAACCCGACAGCTTAAGTAACTTTGAGGATTTGTTCGTAGCGTAACCATGAAACCAAACAAAACACTAGGGCTTACTGTTGCTGCCCTTGGCTTTTTAGCCCTCGGCTACTTTGGAGTCCAGCACTTCGGTAAAAACAATATGTTTACCACCGCCGCAGCTGTGGGAGGTGCAGGGGCTATCAGCTATGTACTTCAGAAACCGAGTCAACCAGAAGCCCCAGCCGCACCAATCAAAACCCAAAGGAGAAGAAACAAGTCATGAGCGACCAAGATACCCAAAAGACACAACCATCACTAACAACAACCGAAATCATGACCATCATCCTGGGTTGCGAACAAACTCTTAGATTTGTGCAAGCATCCCCAAATTACAAACAGATTGAAGCATCGGAGCGGTTCAGTACATCGAATGACCTAAAAATGGGCGATGCCGTTCAAGCCTTGATGGAGATTCACGAAGCGATTCTAAATATCGAGTTTTATTCGCAAGTTGAGGGACAAACTTATGCTTTCAATGACAGCCTTACAGCGTAACCACCTGTACCAATTCCGTGGTCAACAACTCCGCTACAGCCATCGGTCTAATTGTCGAGTCAATGCGCCTTTTGTATTCAATGACTCCAAGGGCAGAAGAAAAGAATTAAGCCAAAACCAAGTCCAGACGGAGGTTTTTGAACTTGTTGAGTTTTGTGAGAACTGATGATGAAGCGATCGCACCTGCCGGCAAGCTTGGCGATCGCCTAATCAGGATGTATCTCGATACGCAAAACGAAAAGTACACAAGGATTCTAACAAATGACACTTGATTACAGAAATCCCAACGATTGGGGACGTTCACCTCTAACTGACCGCGCTTTGAGATTAGAGCAATTCAAAGCGGAAAATCCTGAACAGTGGGCAGCAATGATTTCGGCAGATATTGAGGCACTTTCCACACCAATATTCGAGAGTGAAGATTACCCACCCTTCACAGGAACCGAATTTCTAGCAACTCATTCAACCATTGATGACCATCCATACTCTGCTGCATTTGGTCAATTCTTGGGTAATGGGATTGACGCGGATATTGCAAATACCTTGGCGTTTGGCTCTAAGCGATTTGATTTAATCTCTGATGATTTTGACGACCCCATAAGGCAACTGGCAACGAGAATCTATAGCCGATTTGAAGAGATGGGCTATTGGGATGAATTGCCCCTAGAGCCGAGTGATATCGACTACGACTTAATACCTTATTAGGAGAATAACGCAATGGACTTTGCAATACGTAATCCGGTAGTTGGTCATAGTTCGCATATTGACGAGAAGGCGCAATCTTGGGGAGGATTTGAGTCTGATATTTTGGGCTATCTTTCGGATATAAACAAGCTCGAACAGTTTGCCGATTACGCCAATAATGCCCAAGAGTTGAGTGACCGATTAGAGCCATTCTTGGACAATGCCAAGGTGGTCTTTGAGGCGATGGAGAAGTTAACAAAAGGTCAGGTTACTTGGACAGAACTTCGTAAACAATACGGCTCTCATGTAGCGGGTGCAATTGGTAAAATCCGTAAACTTAACGCTGAATTTGACAGCGAGATGAGTAAAATAGATGCCCAAGATAGAGCCGACTTGCTGCGAATTGACCAAAAACGTAAGCATGGACTAGCCGAAGTTGCAGCCCAATTACACCACGATTTGCAAGCAGAATTGTGGAGACATGAAAACAAAATTAGCGGCATCGAAAACAGGCAAGTTGTGCAAGCAGAACGGCAGGCAATCACAACAGGACTAAGAGAGAAACGCCAACAACTTTTAGCCCGTGCTAGGTATGGTTCCAGAGCTTTAGAACCCAATCAAGCACCCCAAGAAGTAATACCAATTCAATCCCAAAATCATGCACCTGCGTCTAGTGTTTCTGCAACAGGAACAGTTCGCGGTTGGGGTGCAATGTTGGGTAACTTGTGGCAGAAGTTAGGCGACCGATAACTATTAGTTAAAAGGCAAGGCTGATGCTAGTAAGGAAACGAAATAAAGATCCTCATAGCGTCAGCCCTTTTTCATTTGAAGGGCTGGCACAGAAATCACAACAACATCAGCAGCATCAACAACCCGAACAGTTACCACCACTGCCAGAAAATAACCGAGGTAGGACATTTAGACGTGCTGGTAATGCCTGTGAAATTGTCGCTGGCAGTTGTCTAAACAGTACAGTTATTTTTACATTTCATCTATTGCAAGTTCACCCAGTTGGAATGTTCCTAGCTGTGGGTACTGCACACTTGTACTTTACTGCTACTGCAACGGGTGAAGGCAATAACCGTTTCGTCACTAATTTAATGACTGGTTGCAGTGCATCACTGGCTTTATTGTGTGCGCTTTCTGACCCGATTAGTGAATGGAATGAAGCGAGAACTTCTAAGGAGAGTGCTAATACTTCAATTCAACAGATGTATCAGCCCAAAACTGCGGATTATTCCAGTTGGGTGAATGGTGCTGGTGTGGCGATATTCGTAGCGATATTAATGATTTTTCTATTTGGTGGTAGTCAGAGGAAATGAATTATTTAACCGACAAACATAAACAGTTATCCGAGTCACAACAATCGGGTTTAATGTTGTGGTTTGGTCGCCTGCCAATGGACAAGAAAGCTGTTGCAATTGGGCTAAGTTTAACTGTGGGTATTAGCTCGGCGGCGATGGCTTGGAAAGGGGAATCAAGCGACCGCATTTATTTCTGCGTTCGGACTCCCCAGAAAAAATTGGTATGTCAGGACAAGAATAACAGACCATTCCGCATGACCCCCTATTACTGGGAGCAATGGAAGCTAGAAGGGATGCCCACTCAGATTGTGCGTGACCCAGCTATGGGGGTTAATGGCTTAGTCAAAGCTACCAACCCATGTAAGCCGTTTTGGGCGTTTGGCGGATTCCTGGGGTTTGCGCTTGCGGGGTGGATGCTTCGCCATTGCCAAGAGGAGGAGAAGCAGAGAGCAGTTTTTGAAGACATCGCCCAAAAACGTGATGCGGCGAAAGCAGAGATGGCCGCACGTTCCGAGTTGTTAGAGAGTTACCGAGATGTTGCGATCGCAGAAGTTCAACTACAAGCCGACTTGGATCTAGTGGCCAATGATCGCACTGTGGATATCCAAAAAGCCGAGATTTACGCCCACACGGAAATTGAAGTTACCCAAATGGAGGCAACTGATGCCATTTTTGAGGCGCAAACGGCTGGGATGACCGAGGAACAAAAGGCAGAGTACATCAAGCAACTGCGAGAGATGAAAACGCCCTATTTGCAAGGGAGTCAGACTTTAGCGGGGACGATTGACCCTAACGACAAGGTTACTGGGGATGAACAGGGCGCAATCGCACCGGGAGCAACCCCAACAGGTGATTACCTTCACCCATCAGAACCTCTTGCCCTCAATACTTTACAAGCTCTAGCCAGAGCAGATAGTTCCACTGCTTTAGTCGCCGCACCAGGAAGCGGGAAGTCAGTAACCCTCAATTACTTAATTCAGAAAATCTTGGCGGATTCCCCAATGGCAGATATTTGGGTAATTAGTGCTAAGAATGATAGTTTTTGCGGTTTACGGGAGAAGGGGCGGGTAATTGTCTTTGACGGGGAAAACCCAGATTTAGCCAAAGAGATAATTGATAGCTTTTACACGGCCTACAAAAAGCGTAAGCAACTACCAGAATCAAAGCGTGAATCGTTACCACCATTGATTCTCATTTTGGATGATTGGTTGGTGATTGCTGACTCATTAAGCAAGCTTTACTCTGATTGGAATTATGGGAGTAAATTACTTGATGTTTTACTGATTGGTCGAGAGTTTAATACTAAGTTTATTGCTTCCCTACAGTCTTTTAATCTGGCAGCATTGGGCATTGAAAAGATGGATGCCCAAACTCGGATCTGTCTCAATTTACTGCTGTTAGGTAACAGGTATATCAAGAATGGAAGGGAGCAAGAATCTTATGGGGTACTGGAGTTGATTTTAAATAGAGGTGACATTATTCCAGGTAAGCTTGAGCGGGAGCAAATTAAATCTAAATATCTGGATGTGAAAGCAGTCTCTTATCAAAACCTCCGTCCAGTGATGATTGCTTCTGTTGGTGGTTTTGTTGTGGCATTAATGCCCCTTTTATCTAATAAAGTCAACTCGATTGCTTCGGAGCAGGAATATCTAGATAGAGTATTTGACTTGGAATTTAATTTAAATCCTGCTCACAATGGACATTCAAAGCCATTATCTGAAGTAGCGAAAAAGATTTATGAATACTTCCAGAATGTCAAGACTAAAACCCCAAAAACATTACGCGATTTGAAGAAAGCAGACAGGTTATCTGGTTATTCAGAGCCAGAGTTAATTGATGGGTTAGCTGAATTAGTTAAGACTGAGAAGATAAATTCTGACGGTAATGATAGCTATTCCCTGCCTGATTGGTGAAAGTCCTGCCGTGATGCCGTGGTGAGAATCAGGTCTGTTTTACGGGCTTTAATGGGTGTCTACGGCACACGGCACAATCACGGCAATCCATGCCCTGTATAGGTCGTAGCCTACGGCAGCTTCACGGCAAGATGGACAGTCACGGCACAGACACCAATAATAAATTCCCCAAGAAAGAACCATTTATTATTAGAGGATTATCAATATTATGCTGAGAATAGTAATTGTTGAACCATCAACATTCACTCTCTTAGGCATCAAAGGTGCTATTTCACAATCTCCAGATATAGAAGTAACTGGTGATGCTACCAGTGGAAAGCTAGGGTTTCAGTTAATTGAACAGACCAACCCTGATGTTGTGTTAGTTGATTTACTATTGCCCGATATGAGTGGTTTAGAACTGACTCGCTCAATCAAAAGGAAAACTAATAGTAAAGTGGTGATTTTTACTAATCAGACTCATTCAGACTTTATTAAGTCAGCTTTCCGTCATGGGGCTGATTCTTATATGCTCAAAAGTGCTGATGTAGAATTGATTGAACTAGCCATCAAGAGAGCTTACTCTGATGAATGCCTGCTTGACCCGAAGCTGGCTAAAAAACTGTTAAAAAGCCTTGATAAAAATAGATATATTGACCCTACAATGCTTGACAAGAACTTGCTTGACTCTCCCACCGAACGACAAATACAAGTCCTGCGTTTACTGGCTCAGGGTTTAGTTTTTGAACAGATTGCCAAAGAAATGTTTCTCTCTGTTAGTACAGTCAAACGTTATGCCAGTGATTTGTACAGTAAATGGCACGTCAGGAACAGTTATGAAGCTATAAAAAGAGGGGCGATGCTTGGTTATATTGACTATAACTTGATTGTGAATGAATGATGTATTGGTGGGGAGAGCGAAAGGATTAAGTCGGGTATTGGTGGGGTTTATTTTTGTACAAAATCTCTATATCCCTAACTAGCCCAATCACTGCTGCAATACCGAAGAGCGCACCGTCAGAACATCGGCAGTAATACAGGAGATACAGCCCAACTTTAAAGTCAAGGGTCAACGGTTCAGTTCGGAGGAATTGAAGCGACTGTTTAACGAACTGGTAGAGGCGAGTCTGTCCGTCTGGCTGGATGCAAATACTATTGAAATCACTGAAAATCGGACAGACCAAGAGTTCGGACAGAATTAGACAGAATCCTTGTACAACAAGGGACAGACAAGACAGACATCTAGACAGACACAGCTTCAGCTTAAATTAGGGGTAATTTAAATGACAATTATTTTTAGCGGTATCTTATTAAATTCTTAAGCCTACCGTTATTTCAATGTGCATTGGGTTAATAAGAAGTATTATATTTCTTTTGCTAGAACCTCATTAAGTTTGTCTAAAAATTCTTTAGAGTCAGCAAAATAATTTGGATATGCTTTTTTTAGGGTCTTTATTGATTTTGCATTAACTAATACGATGTCTACCTCTTTTGTGTCTTTGTATTTTTTCTCAAAATTAATATAGTCTTCAGTTGCTTTAGAAAGGTATTTTTCTTTGTAAGACCATATCTGAACATTTTGTTCATCAATATTAAGCAGGATCAAAAAATAACCAGAATAATCTCTACTTACAGCATCATTGATTAGATTGGTTGAAACTGAAAAAGCTTGAAGTTTTTTGAATACTTCTAATTCTGTTGCTAGCAGATTTACTTCATGTTTGATTTCTTTTAGCCTTTGGTTGGTTATATTCTTTGGTAAACAATTTTCTAGAAATGCAAAAAGTAAGCTTACTAACTTAAAAAAATGCAACCAATTCTCAGAACCTTCTCCTGATTTCAGAGGTTGTTTTAGGAATGTTCCTGCAACTTCTACTGCTGTAGCCCATGAGTGTTGTATCTTTGTTCTTACTTGTATTTCAATTGTATGCCCATTATATATCTCATCTTTTTTACCTTTGTATTTATAAATTAAATGTATCCCTCTATATCCTGAATCTTTAGGATTTTCAATATAATCATTTTCTTTTGCCAATTCATTTTTTGTTCTGCTATTTAATAGCAAGTGTTTTAAAGTATTTACTTTTTTGATATCTGATAAAACGACTCTGCATCCTCCAATATCCTGCATCCTGTGTAATCTCATTTCATGATAACGTTTGAGTTTTCTTAGTATTGATGGAATACGCTTTAATCTTTGGGTAATTATTGCATTTTTCTCAACAGTTTTTACCTTAAATCTTAATAAACTTGTAATATTATTTAAGGGAAATGTATATGATGACCTCCAATTACTGACAATATCTAATGCTTCTAGGCATTCTTTTTCAGATGAATTCAAATTTATTAAATTATCCCCTGCCCTGCTTACTGCTTTCTTGCTATATTTTGGTTCAATCCAAGTCATATCTTTGTTGTATATTTTGTATTTTTGGTAAACTGAAAATAACAGATTTAAGGTTTTGTAATACCGTAATTTATTGCATATTCTTTCAGCTTTTCTAATATATAAATTGATACTTTATTGTCAACTGTTTCAGCTTCCGACTTGTGATGAAATTCTATCAAGCAAGAATTATAATTTAGTTCAGCAACAACATCTACTTGAAGTCCTTTGTTTATACCTTCCAGTGATTCATATCTTGCGTTTGAGAATCCACCTCCGGCTTTTTCTATTAGCTGCATGATTGCTGAGTTTATTTCCTTGTGCTTGTCTTTTGAGCTTTCTTGTATTTTGTAATATGAATGAATGGTTTCATCCTTGGCAGGTTTACCATATTCTCTCGTATCTGCACCCTCTCCAATAGAGTACTTGTACAGCTCTGTCGATTTAATAACATTTTGTGCATTTCCAAGATTCTTTTGAACGCCTACAATAAAACTACTTAATTCGTCAGAGCCAAAATTGTGAACAGCATGAACTACGGCACTACCTGATAAAGAGGTTAGCTGTGTATTAAATAGAGCTATTACATAGGGTAAACTAGTTTGAAGTTCGCTATTACGCTCTTTCCACCACTCAGCGACATTTGATCTCTTGGTGTACATAAGAAGCCGGGAACCTTCAATATAAAAACTATCTGCCCTTCTGACATTTCTACATATTTCTCTAACTTCTTTCTTGCCAGAACTTAGCGCAAATATTAATTGGGGAGGTTCAAAACCTATTTCATCTACATTAAACCTTTCAGCAATTGCCGCTTGAACTCTATCTAAATATTCACCTATATTTTTTGAGCCATCGGTAACTCTTTCAACTAAATCCCAGTCTAGAGCAGCATCTTCCAACTGCCAGTTAGCTACCTTCAGTATCCCTGAGAGTACAGAAGAAAACTGCTCTGATGAGAGTCCTTTCATACGATGAATAGGATGATTACCAAAAGGGCTATTACCTCCAACAGACTTGAGGATTGAAACAATCTTTTCTGCAAAAGATAAGTCATTAACTGGCCAAAGAATGATTAAGTCGCGCCTGTTCCTAATTAAAGTATTTAGCTGAACTGCAAAGTTCCTATATTCATTGTCTTCAAAAATAAAGGATTCGTGACCATCCAAATTGAAAATCTTTATTTTTTCCGTAACTCGGCTATTGCGAATAGTTTCTATTATCCCATTAAGAGCATGACTGTTATCGTTTGTAACTCTTATTACTGAGTCCACCAAATCATGTAGAAATAAGTCTAATGAGTGAACGAAAGTAGTTTTTCCCGCGCCACTTTCTGTTGGACTGTAGACAAATTGCAGTTTACCTTGAAAGGCGCTATTGCCTTGGTTTATTAATCTTGCTATTTCGCGTAAATCATCTTCTTGCTTCACAAAGGTTGTCTTCGCTCCATCACCAAATAATCCTACTAGAGGCTCGTATCGACTTGGGAGAGCTTTAATACTGCTTTGTATCATCTCTTTTATATTTATTCCTTATAACAAGTAATACCAATTTGTAAAATATAGCTAAATATAATGTATCCAAGACAGAACGGCTTATAATAATAGATGCTATACCTAGACTTTGTATATAAAATTTTAGTGGATGGTTTATCAGCCTATCCTTTTATAAGGATAAAAATCTTTGATGTAAGCATGAAAATACTTCCCGTGAGAGGAAGCACTCATTAGTCCCCTGTAAATAGACTCCGTAACTTTGAAATATTGGTATATGCCTCCACTATGAAACTTAATTTCAAGTGTGCAAGTTGTAGCATCATAGCCAACACTTTGCAAATCGCTTGAGTTAACTTGTGTTTGTAGCATTCTTTGTCCCTATAGATAAAGTAGATGTCAGGTGAAAAATACTCACCTGACAGTCCATCTTGAGCTAATATACTAGTCTTTAACCTTTGGACGATCGCGGATCGTTCCCATAGCTGTTGCGCTCTCGAATTTGTCCTTTTTGGTTATGTATTAACAATTCGGACTGCTGATTAATAGCAATCTCGCGCCCTTTCTCAATGGCTTTTTGCTGGGTGTCGAATACTTTAGTAGCCTTACTAGCACCCTCAGACTTAACTGCCCAGCCTTCAGAGTGAGGAACGATGTGTTGGTCTTTACCTTTAGACATTAGTAATATTATTTATACTGAACTACTTTTACACCCTAACACAATATTTATTCATGTATGCACTTTATGGAATAAAAAATATTAAATAATTAGTAATTTTCTTGGTTGTTCTTTAAAAATCAACTTTTTAAACTTTTCTCTTTCAAAAGTCATTTGAATACTTAGCTAAGGTAAATGCAGAGTGGTTATTCACGTAATAACTAAGTGAAGCTCATATTTGATATCAACCTTGATATCATCTGTGTGGAGCTTTTGATTGGAGTGTGTTCTCTTGCGATCGCTCTTGGAGCAATTTTGCTAACATTTAGCACGCAACAAAGCCAAAGTCGTATCAATAACTGTGCCGATTGACATTTTTGACCACAAAGCCGATGCTTTAGAGTCAAAATAATTACAATACTCACTTAGAAGCCAAGAAGTCTTAATCCCAGGCATTCCAGAATCGGAAAAATCTCTTTTTGTGTTTGGGATGGAAGGAGAAGAGTGTATTTTGCGTTGGTGATGCGTGTAATGGTATAAGACGTTAATGAAAAGGTGCATTGTCATTAACGCTAAAAATGAATAAGTTAAGTACATATACTGAAAGTTCTCTGACTCAAGTTGCCAGTCAGCTGCAAGCGTCAAATGATTTTTTGGCGGAGTTGCAGCAGAAAGCTAAGACGACGCAACGGGGGTATGCTGGCAATATACGGATATTTTTTGAGTATTTTTTGCAAAGGGAGCCGACCCAAAAGGATGTCTCTGAGTTCTGGGGGTTGGATGACCAGACGGCTAACGGGTTAATCCTCAAGTTTAAGAATCATTTGGTGGCAGAGGGTAGGAAGGCGGCAACGATTAATCGGTACTTGTCCGCCCTCAAGTATTTAATTAAGGTGGGACGGAACCTCAAGCACTGCCGATATCACTTTGATAGCGACCGCATTGAGTCAATGATTGTGACTAAGTACAGGGATACGCGGGGTGTTGTAGTTGATGAATACAACAAAGTTTTTGATGTAATTGATACCACTTGCACCAAGGGAAAGCGGGATTATGCTTTATTTCTGCTGCTTTGGGCAAATGTTTTGCGGCGGGGGGAGGTGGCGAAGTTAATGGTGGGAGATTTTGATTACCACGATTTGACTTTAATTATTTATGGCAAGGGTAAGGGCAATGATTCTACTAGGATTGACTTAAACCCAGAAATTGCAGAGGCGGTTAGCGACTGGCTGGGCTGTCGTACAAATATTAAACCCAGCGATCCTTTGTTTATCGCGCTTGACTTCCACAATTATGGACACCAACTCACCGGGGATGGCATCTACGCCATTGTGAGAAAAACCTGTGAACGTGCTGGCATCAAAAAGCGGATGACACCCCATAAAATCAGGCATTCGGGGATTACCGATGCTCTTGATTTGGCTTCAGGAGACTATCGGAAGGTGCAGCATTTGAGCCGTCATGCTGACCCCAGGACTATTTTGGTTTACGAGGACAATAAGAATCAGTATCAGTTGGAGTTAACTAATAAATTAGCAGCCCGTGTGGGGAAAAGGCGGCAATCCCAATAAAATAAATCAAATCCAACTTTCTACAGGAAATTCCCTGACTTGACGCATTCTTTGAAAATCACTATCTGATGTAACGAGAATTAATGAATGGCGTAAAGCTGTAGCAGCAATCCACAGGTCATTTTCACCGATGCCAATTTCTTGTAGTTGAGTTGTTTTGCGTTTACTCTTTTCTTTGGCTGCAAATCTTTTAATAATTTCCGACTTGAAATCTCCGTAAATTTCTGCCGTTTCATCATCAATTGGATAAATATCAATTCGGTTGATAAATGCGCGAATTTTGATGAGATTTGCAGTTTTTTGTTGGGAGTTTTGTGCCATGAATCTGAGTTCACCTGCGACAATAGCACTAGTGGCGAGTGTAACCTTACCTAGTTCACGAAAGTGATTGACAACTTTTGGTTCACCTTCTATCAAAAAAGTGCAATGATTTGTGTCAAGCAAATACATTCTTAAAATTCCAGTGGCATACGAGCATCATGAACAAGCTGAAGACATTCTCTAATATCATCACCTGACCAAGTTCCTGCAAATTCTAGTAAATCTTCAGCTGTAGAACCACGTAAGTTATTTGTACTTGACTGTTTTGCTGTATGACTGGTTTTGATTTCTCGAATAAAATTAAGTGCTTCTGTTAACAATTCTGGTGGTAAAGTTTCTATTTCTTGGATTAATAATTCTTTGCTAGTCATCTTCTACCTCTAATCATCGTCCTTACTTTCCACATTGTAAACGGTAGGAATAGCGGTTCTTCCGCCGTGCTGCTGACGCACTTTCTCCCGTGCTAGTTCACCTGCACGCTCTCCTCATTCAGCAACGACTCAATTTTTTTTAGAATTTCGCCTTGGCGTAAATTCGTCAATTAGCAAATTTATATTTTCACCTTGCTGCCATTTTACCCAGACAGCCATGAGAAAATCTACCAATTCGCTTTTATCAATCTCTACGCCACGCCTTTTGAGTTTAAGTAATTCTTCCTCTACGTCCAAATCTGTTGAGCGTTTCACATAGTAGGTGCGCCCAATCCAAGCATCATCAGACCGCTTACCTGTTGCAGGTCTGCCACGTTTACGGGGTTCTTCTTGAATTGGCGCTGTCTTTTGTGGTGTTGGAGTCTGTATCACGTTACTCTCTGTAGTTGTTTCTGGCGGTTGTTCTGGCTCAAGTTGTGGTTCGTCTTTGGTTTCAAATAACTTTTTAAAAGGGCTAGGTTTAGGGTTGCTCATGACAATATCTCCTTACCCACCTCTTGATACTCTCGCCATGCTATTTTGCTGCTGCGGTCTTTTACTTGATAAACTGGCAGCCCCTCCAATGCCGCTTTTTCATAAACAGCAAATCGTCTAATCCCATGTTGAAATAGTGGTATTCCCTCTGCCTCTAAAGCTTCGCGTGCTTGCTGTCCGGTTAAGCGGGGGGCTGGGGGAATGATTGTGAGCAACACACGATAGCGATCGCTACCTAATGATTTAAGTGCGCCTACAGTCTGCAATAGCGCATCCATCGCTAAAGCATCAGGGGTAGTAGGCAAAATTAATAAATTACACCCATCAGCGAGTGCTTCCAAATCTTCGTGGCTTGGTCTAGCGGCTGTGTCAATAACTACATGGTCAAAATTACGGCTGTGCATAGTCGCTTGTAGTAAATCCACAACTTTAAAGGGTAATGCTCCTCGCTTTGCCCATCCTGTAGCACTGTGGTTTGGGTCGCCATCAACCAGTAAGGTGCTGCCCTTCTGAGATAGATAGCAAGCAATATGGATGGCGCTTGTCGTTTTAGCTACGCCACCCTTGAAACTAGCAAGGGTGATTATCACAAGATGTACTCCAGTAAATGCTGCTAGTTTACCCTTTAAATAACGAAAATTTGTATTTCTTTATTTCTAACAATTTCCCTTGGCGACAATATAGCATTTCGCAAATTCAAAAATCTCCCAAGTGGCAACCGTTAGTAAACCCCAGCTTGGTAGCTGGGGTTTAGGGCATCCGTGAAAGGTTAAGATAAAGAGTTAATTTCTAAGCTAAGTTTATCATTCCTCAACGGCAATCAGCTTTTGGACATTTCCCAAAAAACGGTATCATACACTACTATTTTTTGGCGAACGCAAAACTTTTCGGTCTACTGAAAGTATTTCACGGACGAGCTTCGCTTTTTCTACCTCAAAAAATTTTCGGACAACCTGTGCATCATTACCGCATCCATTCCGTAGCGCCTGTTTATCTGCGATCGCCTGACCCATCCCGACACTGCTCACTAGCATTACAGGCTGTAATGCTTATCTTTCATTACTTTCAGCTTTTCTTAGTGCCATTCTTTCTATGGACTATTCCACGGTTGTAGCAACTCAGCTTTACCATCTCCATCCACGTCTGCAACGAGCCAGTTTAGGGCTCCAGTACCTTGTCCAATATCACCAGTGCTCCACTTTGTCGTCATCTGGGTTCCATCCCAACCGTAGACGATAAGACCAAGCTGGAAAACTAGCATCTCGCGAAGGTTTGGTCGGTTGCCGATTCGTTGGCTACTTGGTCGTCCAGGCGCATTTTGCTGGGGCGAGCCTGTAGTTCGGAGCAAATTCCTTGCTGCCGGTGGGGAGAGAGGACTCACGCCACGGGTACGCAAGACACCTTGAACGCAAGCCAGTGCGCCAACTACGATAGGCGATGCACTGGAGGTACCGCTAAATTCGTCGGTGTACCAGAAGTCTTCGTTTGAGCCTCCCTGCAAGTCGCCGTAACCACAGGTTGTTACCTCATATCCCCAGCCTTGAGCATCAATTAGCGCTCCATAATTTGAGAAGTCCAAACGCGATCTGTCAGGACCGTAAATATTCCGTCCGTGTGTACCTGGAGGCGGCGCACCAGCTCCTACGACAATGGCTCCAGAATCACGATTGGCGCGGTTAAATGGATTAGTCCAATCAGAAGGAAACCCTGGAGCTGGCGTATTGTATGTAGGATCGTCTAGGTTTTCTGCTCCGTTGCCCGCCGCTTCCACAACAATTACACCTCGGCTGGTGGCATAGCGGATTGCGTCGAAGTCGTCTGGCCACCACTCGATAGCGATGAAGCCTTGCTGCCAATTTCCGGTAGAACGGGGTCCAGATCGGTGAAGTTCGATGAGGATAATATCACCTGAATTGAGCATATCGGCTGCTTGGCAGATCGCTCCAGCTGAACCTAGTCCACCAAAAATGGAGATAGCACGAACATTAGCATCCGGGCAGATTCCTGTGCAGCCAAAGGTAGTACGGTCGCTGCCAAATACCCCTACAACTGCCGTCCCGTGATTTCGCCACCCCAAATCCGTCGACTGAGTACCGCCGACGACACCGCCCTGGTTCTGCGTAAGATCCTCGTGCGTGAAGCGCCAAGCACCTTCTATATCCACGATCCGAACACCTGCTCCACCGCCGCCAGGTTGCGTCCACGCGTAGCGCGCGTCGATGCCACCCGGAGCTGCGTCTAGGTACGCCTGGCGGGCAGTAAAATCAGGGGTCACTGATGGTGCTTCTGCTGTTAAAGGCACCATGTCATTGAGCCTCTTAGATGTTTCATTCAACACCACAGGTAGTTCGGCTGGTGGCTTTACATAAGCAGCTTCCACAACCTCCTGTTCACGCAAACGTGCTGCTAGTTCCTCCAGACGTTCATCGGGAGCTTCCACCCTGTAATAAACGGACAGATTTGGAACGTCTGTGCCGGTTTCAGCGGCTAGAGAAGCAGTTCTCGCTTTAATCTGCTCTTCGCTGATACCGAACAATGGTCGCAGGGTAACACTCTCGGAGGTAAGCAAATCCGCTAGGGGAGTGACATCTGCTCCTTCGACAGATGCAACCCCCTCCCTTGTTGCTCGTAATCCAGCTTCACGTCTTGCAATTACGATCAACTCGCGCTCAATTGGAGCGCCTTCCCTCCTAGAGAATTCTGCAGTCGGTCTATTTGTTGAGTTCGTCATGGTAATACCTTCACATTTGTTCGTCTGCCTTTCAGTCCCAGTTTTGTTACAGGATTAAGCCTGCTCTCAAACTGTTATTAGTAGGTTCCCCTATAAATCAAAAACATTCGATAGGGATAAGCTAAGGAGTTTTGTTAGAGCGATTACGCTGGAAAAGTAAGTTTAAGTCAGGCTAGCTAAGAAAATGTTAGGAAAATTTTGAGGAAGCCAAAAAGTAACTTTTGCTACATACTAAGCGATGATAGCAGTATCTCATTTCTGCAAATATACTTGGTGAGATAATCTGGAAAGCTGTAATGTCAGTTTGTAGATTAATGCAGTCTTAATATAAGAGGCAGCATTAAACAATGGAATTTGAAGAAGTACTCAAACTGGTAGATATATCAGTTGTTGCCAAGACAGAAAGACATTTAAAAGATATTGAAGTGGCAATACTCCGGGGTTCTTGGCAAGGTTGGAAGTATCACGAGATTGCAGAAGCTTATGGTTATACAAGTGATTACCTACAGCAAGATGTTGGCCCCAAGTTATGGAAGCTACTTTCGGAAGCATTAGGAGAAAAAGTCAGTAAAACTAATTTTCAGACAGCACTAGAGCGGCAATGGCGATTCTCCTCCAACACTTCGCGATCGCATTTGGGGACAGTTGCACAATTTCAAGCACCTATACCGCTTGACTCAGGGCTAGAAGTAGAGGAAGTGTCCTCCAAAGCTCTTAATTTTGTGGGACACAAAGAGGTGATTGCCAATAGACGCCAAGACTGGGGAGAGGCAGTTGGTGTATCCGTTTTCTCTGGACGTACGCAAGAGCTAGTCACGTTAGAGCAATGGACTGTGAAGGAGCGCTGCCGACTAGTGGCCTTACTAGGCATGGGAGGAATTGGCAAGACTAGTCTAGCTTTCAAACTTGCACAGCAAATTCAGAACCAGTTTGAGTACATTATTTGGCGCTCTTTACGTAATCAGCCCCTTATTGAAGATGTTTTGTCAGAACTCATTCAATTTCTAAATGATGAGGATAAAACTGATTTACCTAAATCTGTAGATGGTAAAATATCCAAACTAATTGACTGTTTACACAAACGTCGTTGTTTAATAGTACTAGACAACTTTGAAACAGTTCTGCCGAGTGGCAATAGTACTGAGTGTTATCCAGAGGGAGTCGGAGCTTATGCTGAACTTTTAAAACGGGTGGGAGAAACACATCATCAAAGTTGTGTAATACTAACCAGTCGAGAAAAGCCGAAAGAAATTTTATTACTAGAAGGAGAAAAAATTCCTATTCATTCATTGAAACTGAATGGTTTGAAGAAAGCAGAAGTACAGGAAATATTTCAAGTAAAGGGTTCATTTTCGGCTGACGAATCAGAATGGCAAATTCTCAGAGACCACTACGGAGGTAATCCTCTAGCTTTAAAGATCGCGGCTGTTGCTATCCAAGACTTACTTAATAGTGATATTTCCGAATTTATCTTGATTTTGAAGCAAGAAAAGCTCGGTTTTGATGATATTGATGATTTGCTAAAACGACAATTTAATCGGCTATCAGATGTAGAAAAAGAAATTATGTATTGGCTAGCAATTAATCGAGAGCCAGTTACATTTCAGGAATTAAAAGAGGACATTTTATCCATCAAATCAAAACAGAGATTATTCAGCAGTTTAGGAGCTTTAGAACGAAGCTCGTTGCTTGAAAAGAATCAAAAAGGGTTTACACAACAACCTGTTGTAATGGAGTATATCACTAAACAACTAATAGAACAAATTGGGGAAGAGATTGCTAACGAAAAAACAGATTTTTTAGTAAAATATGCTCTTGTCAAAGCTCAAACGAAAGATTACGTTAGGAAAATACAAGAGCGTGTGATTCTAGAGCCGATTGCAAAAGAACTAACCGCTACTTTTAGCTCGAAAAAAATTGTTGAATATAAACTGAATAAAATTTTATCAAAACTGAAAGAAGATATCTCTTGCGGATATGGTGGTGGAAATATTATTAATTTATTTCGGCAACTCAATATTGATTTAACTGGCTATGATTTCTCGCATTTAACTATTTGGCAAGCATACCTACAGAATGTAAATTTGCATCATGTCAATTTTGCTTACTCAGATTTAGCAAAGTCTACCTTTACTGAAACTTTAGGTAGTATTTTTTCAGTAGCATTTAGTCCAAACGGAGAACTTTTAGCTACAAGTGATTCTGATAGCAATATTCGCTTGTGGCAAGTCACAACCGGGAGACAATTATTTGTCTGCAAGGGGCATACTAGTTGGGCTTGGTCCATCACTTTTAGTCCTGATAGTAGCATCCTTGCCAGTTGCAGTATTGACCAAACGACAAGGCTGTGGAATACCAGTACAGGTGAATGCCTTAAAATATTGCAAGAACCTGACCAGGTAGAAGCAATTACCTTTAGCCCCAATGGTAGTATTTTTGCCAGCGGCAGTGTCGATAAAACAATAAGGCTGTGGGATGTTAGGACAGGTCAATGTCTAAAAACTTTACAGGGACACACTGATTCAGTTTGGTCCGTTGCATTTAGCCCTAATGGCCAACTACTTGCCAGTGGCAGTTATGACCAAACAGTGAGATTGTGGGATGTTCACACGGGTGAGTGCTCGAAAATTTTGCGGGGGCATACTGCTTGGATACGGGCAGCACTTGCTTTTAGCCCTAATGGTGATATTATTGCCAGTGGTAGTTTTGATCAAACAGTAAGGTTGTGGGATACCAGTACAGGTCAATGCCTAGAAACCTTGCAGGGACATACAAATTCAATAGTTTCAGCCGCCTTTAGCCTTGATGGTCAAACCCTTGCCAGTTGTAGTTATGACCAAACAGTGAAGTTATGGGATATTCATACGGGTCAGTGCTTGAGGACTTTGCAGGGGCACACTGGTTTAATCTGGTCTGTTGCCTATAGTCCGGATGGTCAAATGCTTGCTAGTGGGAGTGATGACCAGACTGTAATGCTATGGAATGCCAATACTGGTCAATGCCTGAAAACGTTGAAAGGCTATAAAAATTCCGTATTTTCCGTTGCCTTATGTCCCAATGGGTACACGCTTGCCAGTGGCAATGGAGACCAGACTGTAATGCTATGGAATACCAATACTGGTCAATGCTTAAAAACTTTGCCAGGGCATACCAGTCGCTTATTATCTGTTGCCTTTAGCCCTGATAGTCAAATGCTTGCTAGTAGTGGTTGCGATCGCACTGTAATATTGTGGAATGCTAATACTGGTCAATGTCTGAAGACTTTGCTAGGGCATGGCAGTTGGGTCTGGTCAGTCGCTTTCAGTCCGGATAGTCAGATCCTTGCCAGTAGTAGTGAAGATCAAACAGTAAGGCTTTGGGACGTTAGTACAGGTCAGCTTCTCAAAAGCTTGCAAGGACATGATGGTGGGGTACGGGCTATTGCTTTCAATCCAAGTAATGGTATTCTAATTAGCGGTAGCTACGACCGAACGGTGAGGTTGTGGGATGTTAGTACGGGTGAATGCCTAAAAACTTTGCACGCACACGAAAATTCAGTGTGGTCTGTTGCTTTTAGTCAAGATGGTCAAACCTTTGCCAGTAGTAGTGACCACACTATTAAGTTATGGGATTTTGGTACAAATAAGTGCCTGAAGACTTTGCAGGATCATGTGAGTTCAGTAGTGTCAGTTACCTTTAGCCCAAATGGTCAAATGCTTGCTACTGGGAGTGAGGACAAAACGGTGAAGCTTTGGAATGTTAGCACGGGTGAATGCCTAAAAACTTTACAGGGACATACTAATTTAGTATCGTCAGTCGTCTTTGGTCCAGATAGTAAAACGCTAGTTAGTAGCAGCTTTGATGAGACGATTAAATTTTGGGATATTACGACTGGTAATTGTCGAAGAACTCTCAGAGCTGTTAGACCCTACGAACAGATGAACGTAACTGGTGTTGTAGGTTTAACTGAAGCGGCTATTGCTACACTGAAGGCTTTAGGGGCAGTCGAAGATGAAACAAATTGAAACATTTACGCTTTTTAGTAGATTTCTGATGACTGTAGAGTAGAAGAACTTACCTCGCTCCTAACTTATTTAGGACTATCTAAAGGTAAAATCCCCAATTTTTGCCGGACTTGAGCAAGTGGAGTTTGCCACTCAGATTCAATGTCACATTCAACCAAATGCTTAACTAGTTTGCCACTCCTATATGCCTTGAGGATATTTGTGAAATTAATCTGGCGAGTTAGTAGTCCAACTAACACCAGTATTGTACTTGAGGGACGAAACACTTGAGCACGTGTAAATGCCTGTAGCATGAATTCGTCGTGCTTTGAAGGCTGAAGCCCAGTTAAAACATGCCAGACATCATGAGTTCGCTGAATCCAATCTCCGGAATTTATGGGATTGAAGCCGTTTTGATCGAGAAACTGAGCAACCTCATGTCCGAGGGTACTTTGAGGTAGTTGACGTAGCTCCTCTAAGTTAATACTAAACTCGCGGTTAGCGTAAACCTGAGGATTAATTGTTCGAGCAATCCATAAAACAACTCTTGTCTGTAGCTCTTGCATATATACATTGCCCCGGTTACTGTATAGGTGGTTCGGTATGTAGGGATATACAGCTTGCGTGGTGGCTTTAACGAAAAAGATTCGATTATTAACAGAAAATTCATGAATCGCACCACGCATCTGGGGTTAACTTCATATTTATTGAGAAAAATCATTTTGGTCATTGAAAAATTTGGAGCATTCAGGCATTTTTGCGTAAGCATGAAGGCGGGCACTTCGTGCCATCGCTCAATCTGAGTAATAGTTATTATTTCATCTTCTCTTGTTGCGATCGCTATCGGCGGGCGTTCCGCGTCATCGCCTAAACTAATATCCCCCAACAGGATCACCAAAAGTGGACAAGACCCATGATGTGAGCCAGAGAATGTCTTGTTTGCAAGCCGGAGCATTTATAATTGCGAGCCATAACAATTCCACGAATTTAGGATTTCGTGGAATAGGCGATTGAAAGTGCTTCTACCTCTGCCAATAGCTCATGGCAGAGGTAGAAATTTACTCGTGAGTGCAAACACAGGTCTATGAAGAAACGCCAGCTTCCGCTACAGCAGCCCCCACGTCTGGCTTTACCTCCTTCGCCTTCTTTTCAAAAAGCTGAATCCCAGCGTCAATAATTTCAAACCCGTTTTCTGTTCGCACGCCAAGCTTGCCCGATACAGCCCCAGCCCAGTCTGCGAATTCCGAGGCGCTAGTTTCAGCCTTGCGCCAACTTTTGGCATTAACTTGAGCGGTGAAGACTATACCGTTCTGGTCAGTCAACTCGATTGCAACTTTTTTATTCTCGGCTGGTGTAGCTGTTGGCAGTGACCCGCTAAATTTTATTGTTACCTCGCTTTTGGCTTCCATACCTTACCCCTGGCTCATCATCAATGAACTTTTTTCCCGCTCCTGATTTTATCAGGGCTTCAGAAAAAGTTTGCACTCTAAGCATTAATTAACTCGAAAGGCATTTATAAGGTATTTACAAGGATTCTCTCAAAATGTCAAAAAGAAGGTTTTGCAATGGCATTTCAATGGTATTCCAATGGCAAATATAAGGATTTATTTGCACCTTCAACACTGAAAATCACCGTTTTTTACAAAATACCTCTTTTTTGCCAAAAATAAGGTACTGCAATGGCATCTCCAAGGCATTTACAAGGTAAACATAAGGTAATAAAAAGGATTTCGACCCCAAAAACCTAATTTACCTCCCTGATTTTTCCGCCAAAAATTCCTGACCCTCACTTACGCACAGTACGCCAAAAAGTTTTAACAGATTTTTTGAACCAAAATTAAAAACTTTGAACCAACGTCAACAAATAATACTCAATAACTACTTTTGTAGTATGAAAACTGCACTCCACTTGTGAGTTACACCAAAGCTTGCTGTAAACACCACTTATTACATAGGTTTTATGTATTTTATCAGTATTGAAATAGTAGTTCTAAATACCTTGCCCAAGTGGTAGCTGTTGGGTAGCTCAACTGGTGACACACAGCTACCAGTTGAGTAGTAAAAAAGCGAGTTGTTGAAAATTTGATGATTCCCCAACTGGTAGCAATACGGTGGCCCTACTGCTACCAGTTGTGCATAAGACTTTTCGAGAAATTTTCTGTCGTAATGCTTACTGACTATGACTTACAGCAAATTTTGAACGCCTGTTTTATTCTCAATAACTTCAAAATTATTGAGAATCTATAATACATTTATGTTGCAATTGTGCTTCAAAAATTATTTCTAGAGCTTAACCTGCCACGCTAACATTCGATTATTTTTCTTTGATGCCTAGTCAGGAATTGTTCATTTTACAATCTCTACTAAGTTAATAGAGATGAAACTTGTTTTAAGTAGTGAAATTGTCTGATTAATCACAGTTACAAATAGCAGACATTTTGCACCTAAAACCCCTATTCATATACAAAATGTCTGCTATTTTGCACAGCTTATACACGCTTTTAACCGTTATAGCTGTCAAGGAACTTTGACTATTCACTACAAAATGTCTGCTATTTTGCACATCGTTTTTTTGAAAAATTGCCCTCTAATACTTACTCCAGAAAGCTTTTAGCCATTTTTATCAAACTTACTCATTCTCAATAACTCTAAAATTATTGAGAATGCATAATACGTTTGTGTTGCAAATGTGCTTCAAAAATCCCGCTCAATCGATCAACTTCTTCAGTAAGTGAATCTGAAATTTCCACTGTGAGTTCAGGAGTCATTCTATATATTTAGCGTTAACAGAAACTCGTCTAACGCAACAACTACACTAAACACTTATAAACCCGTGGACTTAGTGTAGTTTAACCGTACTAATTCAGTCTCATCCGACACTAATATTTTTGGCCGTCCAAAAGGACAGAAACAGTGGTTTTTTGTCCTTTTGGCCGTCCAGTGAGCGCCAACCTTACTCAATTGTCATGCTCTGTTGACAAATGCCCACCTGTCAACGGCCGTCCAAAAGGACAGAAATGACCAGTTTTTGATAGTTTGGCCGTCCACTGTTTTTGAAGAAAATCTTCTGTAACTCTTATCCAGTCTAAATTACAGCCACTTTGAGGAGCATTTTTTATTGTCAATAAGACCCAGCTTATTGACAATGCGTAATCATGATGTGTTGCAATTATGTTTCAAAAATTCTTTCTTGAATTTAACCCAGTCCACATCACAGGAGATGATTTTTCTTTAGTTAATGTACTTTTTTCAACTACTACTCAATACCAAACAGTCTGTTTATCTGTTTCATTTCCTCCGAAGGTTTTATATCTATCCAAACAACATCATCATCATCATCATCATCATCATCCTCATCATCATCAGTGGACAGGTGCAAGTCATTTGAGAACTCCCTGGAGTTCTCATTAGTCTTTGTAGTGGGATTTACAGTTGAAGCAGAAGGACTTAGAACTGTTGTGTAGTCTTTATGTAATTTTTCTATTCCACCTATTCTTCTAATTGTGGCAAGTTTTGCTTCTAATTTCTCAATCGCAGACCAACAAGCTTTCTGTAATTCCGGCTGATTGACTTGACCCTCTAACGCTTCCGCCAACCAAAAAGCTGTTATCGCCTCAATTGAAAATTCAGTCGCTGATCTATTAGAAGGATGGTTCAATAAATAATCAATCACCTTCCCCTCCCATGAATTACTCTTGCGTTTAATCCTGGGTAACTCAACATAGGAATTTTGCTGTTGACTCCTGGCTTTCTGCATCCAAACAATGGTTAGATTCACGGTACGGCTCACGCATTATCAGGGCAGAATTACATTTAGATGAAGCCACCCCACACATTCACGCTTACTTTGTCCCCCTTGATGAAAAAGGGCAACTGAGGGCCAAGCACTTCTTCGACGGTCGTCAGAAGATGAGGCAGTTTCAAGATTCCTACTCCGAGGCTACACAACATCTGGGGTTAGAGCGTGGCATTAAGGGCAGTAGGGCGCAACACCAGGAAATCAAGGACTTTTACAGCATTGTTAATGCTGGCATAGAACCAGATAGCAGCCTCACCCAGTTGCAACTGCAAGCCAAAGCAGCTGACCGGGATAGGGCGCAAGCCAAAAAACAACAGATGGAAGCTACAGCCAAGGCAAAGGCGCTTGAAAATGAACTCAAAGACAAGCGCATCAAAGAGTTAGAGGCACAAGTAGCTTTTTGGCAAGAACAAACAAAGCTTCTGCGCGACTTGGCCTTAGAGGATGTCGCTTGGGAACTGGGGCTAAATTACGAGCGTGAGCGGTGGCGGGGTCACGGACACATCATTAATATAGATGGCTCCAAATTCTATGACTTTGCTCCCGAACACTCCAAAGGCGGAGGCGGTGCGATTGATTTGGTAATGCACGTTAATCAGTGCAATTTCCGGCAGGCGGTTGTCTGGTTAGATGAGCGATTTGGGTCAGATGGCGTAGAACGTGCGGCGAACGCTCACGTTAAGAATAGGGCGGCTGACATTATCCAGACTGAACCACGTCCCCAATTCACCCCACCTGTTGAGGATAAAAGCAATTGGACTGCCGTTGAGCGTTACCTCAATCAATTTCGTGGCATTCCCTCTGATTGTGTGCAAATGCTTCATAACCAGGGGCTAGTTTACGCTGATCAGCAACAAAATGCTGTTTTTGTCATGCGAAATCAACAAGGTCAACGTAACGGTGCATTCCTACGGGGAACTAGGGGTAGAGCTGGCGAAGCTGTCACCAAATGCAAACTAAACAGTTTAGTTCAGTAAAGCGGTAAAGTTTAGTTTGAATAATGAAAGAGACAAGTAGTAAATAATACTAATATTAAAGGGGCTGGCTTTGAGATTCAGAACTAATAGAAGCTTTATATGGAAAGCCACAGTAAGGACAAAACCGAAATTTCAATGACGTAATAGGTTCGTTACACTTAGCACAACTATTACGTAATGCCGTACCGCACAAGAAACAAAACTGCGATCGCGGCAATAACCAGATTTCTTCAAGAGTTGTTCCGGGAGTCCAGCAGTCGGGGCAAAATTTGAGGACATCGGTTGCAGACATGGGTACACCCCGGATGACTGCATCAAGGTACTCAGATGGAACCTGCAATGCGCGAGCTAATCCACGCTGGCTTTTACTATTGAGCTTGGTAGTCATGCCTCGTTCAATCTTACCTAAACTTTGAAGATGAATGCCTGCCTTAGTTGCCAAATCATTTTGACTTAATGAAAGGCTTGTGCGTATTCTTTTAACGTACTGGGACAGCGTTTCTTGGGGTTGGGGGGTATTGTCCATGCTTTTAATATGTAGTAAAGTATATAATTAATTATTTTATATAAGTGCATATTTTAAATGAATAGCAGTACTTTTAATTAGATAAAGAGGTGAAACGTGACAACTACATTAGCACAAGTTGCTACAGCTTTCCTTTCTCGACAAGGATTAGCTGCTAGTACACTTAAATCTTACGAGCTAACACTACTATCTTTGCTGAAAGAGCATGGCTCCTTACCTATAGAGTTAGTAGACCGTCAACTGCTGAAAGACTACTTAGCTCGGTTAGATGAACTAAAATACACGACTCATAATCGTCACCAAGCAATAATCAGCGCTCTGTTGAATTTTGCTGTTGAATCTGGCTACATTCAATCAAACCCAGTTAGCCGTCTGAGTCTGAGGAAACCAAATCGAGAACGGGGAGAACACAATACAGACGAGATAATACGCTACCTCACGTCTCAAGAATTAGATATTTTGTATGATTTGTTAAAAAAATCTAATGCTAGACTTGAGACGATAGTCCGCTTGCTGCATCGAAGTGGAGCTAGAATTGGAGAATTACTTGGACTGGAACTGGCACAAATTTTTCAGGAACAACGTAAATTTCAGGTAGTGGGTAAAGGCAACAAAAAACGCTGGTGCTTTTATAGTGAAGATGCAGAAATTGCTTTAAAAAACTATATAAAATATTATCGTCATCCAGGTTCAACAGCATTATTCACCGCTCAACATCCAACGACTAAAGTTGTAACACCAGTAAGTTATGAGGCAGTAACGGCAGACTGGCGAGAAATAATTGACCAAAGCCAGAAATTAAAAGGGATTAGGCTGCATGATCTCCGCCATACCTTTGCCACTGAGCGGGTGGGATTGATGGGAATTGAAGAATTACGGGCGCTGATGGGACATGAAAACATTCAAACAACTCTCCGCTACCAAAAAGTAACTAGTGCGAGAGCAGAAATAGTAGCAAAGTCTGCTTTAGAGAATTTAAAAAAAGTATATAAAAGTATATAAAAGTTAAGGAATATTTCTGAGTAATAAATTTACCAATACATATATTGACTAGAGTTAATTGTTGCAGTACAGAGTAGAGTATCTACTCTGTACTAAGAAAGTGAGGGATGATGAAACGAAACTGGCAACCAGAAGAACTACTAGAGTACTGGACGCTGTTACCAAAGGAATTAGAGCTATTAGCGCACAAAAATCCTCAAAATCGTTTGATTTTTGCTTTATTGCTCAAGTTTTTCCAGATGGAAGCAAAATTTCCCGAATCAGACCATGAAATTCCGGCTGTAGTTGTTAACTACGTAACACAACAACTCAGTATTACTCCTAGTGTTTACCAAGACTGTAATTGGCAAGGACGGTCAGTAAAATATTACCGCAAGAAAATTAGAGAACTTTTTGGATTTCGAGAAGCTACTATCAATGATGCTGAAGAATTAGTTAATTGGTTAACAGAACAAGCGTTGATTTATGAATTAAAATTTGAACAACTTAAAAGTGCAGCTTTTGATCGTTTACGAGAATTAAAAATTGAGCCGCCAACGCTCAATCGCTTAGAACGTATTACTCGCTCTGCTCTTCATAGTTTTGAGGAGAACTTTTTTCAAAAAACTGTTGCACAGTTATCTAGCCGAACTAAAGAACAGATAGATAATTTATTCAAACCTCATCCCCTTGAAAATCAATCTGATGAAGAAGTAACTCAGTTAGATGTTGATTCCTCACAGTTATCGATCTGGAATGAATTAAAATTAGACCCCGGAAGGATTGGTGTAGAAAGTTTTCAAAAATCAATTGAAAAATTATCAATTTTGCGTCAATTAGATTTACCTCCTGATTTATTTACTACCATACCAACAAAAATTTTACAAAAATATAAACAACGTGTAGTTGTTGAATATCCGAAAGACTTACGCCGTCATCCAGAACCAATTCGGTATACATTAGTTGCTATTTTCGCCCTTGTAAGAAGCCAAGAAATAATAGATAACTTAGTAGAGTTAATTATTCAAATTGTACATCGTATAGGAGCTAAAGCCGAAAAACGTGTAGACCAAGAATTGCTGCAAGATTTTAAAAAAGTCAATGGTAAGACTAATTTACTATTTCAAATGGCAGAGGCTTCTTTGCAACAGCCTGATGGAGTTATTAGAGAAGTTATTTTCCCGATTGTTGGTGAAACAACTCTCAAAAATTTAGTTAAAGAATACAAATCAACAGGTAATGTTTACCGCGAACGAGTTTATACTGTCATGCGCTCTTCTTATGGAAGACATTACCGAAGAATTTTACCATTAATTTTAGAGCAGCTTGAATTTCGCTCAAATAATGATGTTCATCGTCCAGTAATTCAAGCACTCCTATTACTCAAAAAATATGCTCACAGTAGTCAGCGATACTATGATATAACAGAAGATATTCCTATTGAGGGAGTGCTGCGTAGTGGCTGGCAAGAATTAATCTTGGAAAAAAGTAGTGATGGTGATCTCAAGGTAAATCGCATCAATTATGAACTAAGTGTGCTTCAAGCATTAAGAGACAAACTCAGATGTAAAGAAATTTGGGTAGTTGGAGCCTATCGTTACCGCAACCCAGAATCAGATTTACCAACAGACTTTGAAGCCCAACGAGCCGCATATTTTCAAGCTCTACAACAACCATCTGATGTTGAAGAATTCATTACTGATTTACAGATGCAAATGCAGTCAGCGCTGATGCAATTAGAATCAGGATTATCTAAAAATAAGTATGTCTTAATTAAAAATCAAGTCAAATCTCAGATTTCTTTATCACCTATACCGCCTCAAAGTGAGCCAATAAATTTAGGGCGCTTAAAGACTGAAATTAATCGCCGATGGGCGAGGACTAGTCTCTTGGATATCCTGAAAGAAACAGATTTACGTGTCAATTTTACTGGACATTTTCAATCAGTCTTAACTAGAGAAGTTTTAGAATCTGAACTATTACAAAAGCGTTTGTTACTATGCTTATATGGTTTGGGGACAAATACAGGACTGAAGCGTTTAAGTGATGATATAGGGGGCAATAATTATCAGGAATTATTACACGTCAAACGTTGTTATATCCAAAAACAACAATTACGCAACGCTATTACCAATGTTGCAAATGCTATTTTTCAAGCCAGATTGAAGCATATTTGGGGAGAAGGTACATCTTCTTGTGCTTCTGATTCCAAAAAATTTGGTGCTTGGGATCAGAATCTGATGACTGAATGGCACATTCGTTATGGTGGTCGCGGTGTGATGATTTACTGGCACGTTGAAAAAAATTCTGTCTGCATCTACTCGCAGTTAAAAACCTGTTCAAGTAGTGAAGTGGCAGCCATGATTGAAGGTTTACTACGCCATTGTACCCAGATGAAGGTTGAGAAGAATTTTGTGGATAGTCATGGACAAAGTGAGGTAGCTTTTGCTTTCTGCCATTTGTTAGGTTTTCAACTGATGCCACGTATTAAACGCATTAATGTTCAAAAATTATATTTACCCATCAATGGAAGTGCCAGTGATTATCCCAATTTACAACCTGTCTTAACTCGCACAATCAACTGGGACTTAATTCGTCAGCAATATGACCAAATGATTAAGTATGCCACTGCACTTCGCTTAGGAATGGCAGAAACAGATGCTATTTTAAAGCGTTTTACTAGGGGGAATTTATTGCACCCTACTTATCAAGCACTATGTGAGTTAGGGAAAGCTGTCAAGACCATTTTTCTCTGTCAATATCTGCATTCAGTCGAACTGCGTCGAGAAATTAACGAAGGATTAAATGTAGTTGAAAATTGGAATAGTGCTAACAGCTTTATTTTTTATGGCAAGGGTGGAGAAGTAGCGACTAATCGCTTAGAAGATCAGGAGTTAGCTATTTTATCCTTACATCTGCTCCAAATATCATTGGTGTATATTAATACATTAATGATTCAGCAGGTCTTGTCACAACCCGAATGGATGAAATTAATGACTAAACTTGACTTGCGGGCACTTTCACCTTTGATTTGGTTACATATTAATCCTTACGGTACTTTCAAGCTGGATATGAATGAACGTTTGCCTATTGAGACTGCTGCCTAAAACATGCAACTGGAGTTATATCTTCTCTATTAAGCATAACTATTACCTTTTTACTCCAGCGATCGCCTGAATGTATTTCATGCAATCGATAATTTAACGGCAATCTTATCCTTCCACCGACAGTTTTTAAACTAAACGGTTTAGTTTGCACTTCATGACAGCTTCGCCAGTTCTACCCC
>NZ_BDUD01000010.1 GCF_003113895.1 Nostoc commune NIES-4072
AGTGGCAACACCAGTGCGATCGCCCACAGCACGCAAAAGGGGCAGAGCTTGGTTGTAAAATTCGAGTGCTTTTTGCTTTTCTCCTAAAGCGTCGTAGTTAAACCCAAGCCCAAGCAGTGCAGTTGCTTCATTTTTTTGGTCTTTGAGTTCTCGTGCAATGGTTAAAGCTTGCTGTAATATTTGTATTGCCTTTTGGTGTTCCTGTTGCTGTGTCAGTTTTCTCCCTTGCTCTAGCAGACTTTCTGCTTCTTGCGATCGCGAATTTTGAGCCTGTCCCCAGGTAGGTTGAGCCATTAGCATTACTGTTAAAGGCGTTAGACAAATACCCAAAGCCAAAAAACTGGTAAGAATTTTTTTCATACAATAGCCCAAAGGTAGCTGTTTTCAATTGTGTGTTAGCAACATCAAAATATTTGGTCAAAGCTGGGATTCCTACCCTACGGGAACGCTAAGAGCGTAGGCGTAGGGGTATGAGTATCATCAGAACAGAAAACCGGGTTAAGCTTAAAAGCCTTATTAGGTAAGGATTTTCCCGACAACGAAGGTCATTGACTTTTAGCGATCATCGAGTCACTACTTAACGAGAAAATAAGGGTTTCCGCTTCTAAAAATGCTTGTCTTACTCATGTAATATCTCTTAACCCCGTTTTCTGCGCGAATGCTACTCATACCCCGTTATCCGAGCGTGGGATTTGTGACAAGACGGGCGATCGCTTGCGGCTTTCTTGTGATGCAGATGTTCTATAATCCAAGCAAAGCTTCAATTGTGGGAATTTTTCCTTCCTCCTTCCTTCTGCCCTCTGCCGTCTGCCTTCTGCCTTCCCCCAGCCAAGATCACCAAAAGTTGCCAAGAACCATAATGTGGTTTCAAAAATGGCTTGTTTGCAGTTTTAACGATTTATGTTTGCAGTTCGCTACAGCTAGGTGTGCCAAAGAAGGTATCTGCACCAGGAGTTCCAGTCAGGTTGCCAGGGGTGCCACCACTGCCCAGATTTGTCCCCCCAAACACTACATAGGGCAGCACAGGCCGGGCTTGATATCAAAGTTTACTGTTAAATAATGCGCTAATCGACCCGATTACCGCGGTAATCACTATGGTCATTACGCTAAACAATATGTCTTCAGGAAACACGAAGAAAGGCTGGAACTCTTTACCTCTTATATATAGGCGAATGCCAGCAACAACCGTCCCAACACTCGCCCCTATTAACATGGCTCTCGTTGTACCGGAATTTGTCAACACTACGACTAACCCAATACTCCAACCTATTATAAAGCCACCAACTCCCCCAAAAATTGTATTTATTATGGTGAGTCCTTTCATAGAGTCAGGTAAACCTAACCACGCTGTAATGTGCATCAGAAGTGCAAAGCAAAGCGTCCCGCAAAGTCCGCCAATAAGTGTACTTCCAATTACCCGTAAAAATAGTTGCATAAGGTCAGCCTTAAACTAGGTATAACATTCTTACAAAAGATAAAACACGTTATTTTCATGCTAGAACGATGCAATGAAAAGAGAAATACTCAGTAACAGTAGAAACACTATAGGACTCATATTTGATTTCTGAAAAACCAAATTGGCTAGAAGCTTGCTATACAAAGGTTTGTTTCTCAGTATAATTAGCAAGATTCAAGTACGATTCCTATATAAGAACAATAATGTTAGGTAATTTATTTTAGGTTAAGTTATAGACAAGATTATCAACTGGCATAAACTAAACCTTGATAAACAAAAAATAAATATTTTTAATTGAATTTTATTGAAGTAAAAAAAAATTCCAAGTACTGATCTGACTGAAGCTTTAGCTATGACTTGACACTTTTTGAAAATTATTTTCTTAGATAAAAATATTGTGACAAAAACAAAAGTGTCTGTTAATCTTAGGCATCCATCTACTCATGCACCCACTCGGCGCGGAACTAGTGAGTGCTGTCAGGGGTAAATATAGCGTAGCTGACACCAGGGGCAAGATAGGCTGAAAGTATTACTGTATAAGCTTTCTAACTGTCGCTTTTTGATAAATCATCTAAGCCTTGTTTGCTTCTTGTTAGAGAAGGGGTATGAGTATCATCAGAACAGAAAACCGGGTTAAGCTTGAAAGCCTTATTAGGTAAGGATTTTCCCGACAACGAAGGTCATTGACTTTTAGCGATCATCGAGTCACTACTTAACGAGAAAATAAGGGTTTCCGCTTCTAAAAATGCTTGTCTTACTCATGTAATATCTCTTAACCCCGTTTTCTGCGCGAATGCTA
The DNA here is from genome assembly GCF_003113895.1 of Nostoc commune NIES-4072. Taxonomy (NCBI): domain Bacteria; kingdom Bacillati; phylum Cyanobacteriota; class Cyanophyceae; order Nostocales; family Nostocaceae; genus Nostoc; species Nostoc commune. The sequence goes on from NZ_BDUD01000010.1 coordinate 2,256, forward strand.
CTCATACCCCTGTATTTGAAGTTGATGATAATAACTCATTCTAGTATGTTTAATTGGCAGTGATTTCAAGTTGCGCCATCGGTTAGAGAGAGATACCTTTAGTCTGTCTTCTTTCTTGTCGAAGAGCCTCTGATATTATTTGTTGCAATACACGTTCTGCTTTTTGCCAAAGCTGAATATCTTCTCTTTCTACTGACCCAATATAAATAGGTGAATACTCAAGCTCACCTGACTGGTTTCGGTTGACTGCCACTCGAAAAATTTCACCTCGTTCATCATGGGTAAATACCAACTCTTTATCCTGCTTCTCCAGAGTGGCACGTTTAAATCTAAGGCTATTTGAGCCACTTTCTCTTAGCTGCCAGTTGATTAATTTAACAGCAATAGGCACAGCCATAGCTAAGAATTCCGACTCAATACGCTGCTTTTTTGTGAGTGACTGTTCTGGTTCTGACTTTTGAGTTGCCAGTTGATTGCTAGCGATAAGTACCAATTCTCTAGCTTCATCTTGTGTCCATCCGGCTGGACTGGCTTGGAGAATTTCTTCAACATCAAGAGCTGCTTTATCATCTTTGAGCGCCCGTATAGCAACTTTTTTATCTCGGTCAGTCACTAATAAGTTTTGCAAGTCGGCGCTGTAATACTCATATAACTCGGCTGAAAGTTCTTCTTTTAGCTTTGGTTTATCTGTGGTTATAGTTGGAGTTTGATTAAGAGCAATTGCGTCTACTGTTTTTTGCGATCTATGGAGTTGCTCCAAATAAACAATCGCTGCTTCCAGGTCGTCGAATATGGTTCTTCCGGCTGATAGCTGCTGCTGATTTTGAGAAAGTTGTTGTGTTAATTCTAATACTGTTTCAGTTAAGGCAGATTCAACAGTCGATTGCTCAACGTAATCAGAAATTGATAAGATAGCTTTCTTCTCTATATGGGATTGTAACTCAGTATTAATCACCAATTCGAGGTCGTCAAATGTGGTTCTACCTGCTGATAGCTGCTCTTTGTATTGAGAAAGTCGTTGCGTTAATTCTAATACTGCTTCAGTTAAGGCTGACTCGACAGTTGATTGCTCAATATAATCAGAAATTGATAAGATAGCTTTCTTCTCTAGATATGATTTTAACTCAGTCGCAAGCACTGCATCCAGGTCATTAAATGTAGCTTTAGCTGTAACAAGTTCCTCTTTGTATTGAGAAAGTTGTTGCGTTAATTCTAATACTGCTTCAGTTAATGCTGATTCAACAGTTGATTGCTCAATGTAATCAGAAATTGATGAAATAGCTCTCTTCTCTGTATAGGATTGTAACTCAGTTGCAAGCACTGCATCCAGGTCATTGAATGTAGTTTTAGCTGTAACGAGTTCCTCTTTGTATTGAGAAAGTTGTTGCGTTAATTCTAATACTGCTTCAGTTAAGGCTGACTCGACAGTTGATTGCTCAATATAATCAGAGATTGATAAGATAGCTTTCTTCTCTGTATGGGATTGTAACTCTTGAGTAATCGCCGATGATAGCTCGTCGAATGCGGTTCTACCTGCTGATAACTGCTGGTTATATTGAGAGAGTTGTTCTGCTAATTGTGGTAACGTTTCAACCAAGGCATTATCAACTGCTGACTGTTCAATAAAGTTAGAGATTGTATTTATGAGTTCTGAACTTGCTCGTTGTTCTGCATCTGATTTAGCTGGGTCTATCTGGTGTTTAGTTTCGGCTATAGCTTGAGCTTCTTTAGGTAATGTGGTTGATATTATTTGTTGATTAACTTGGTTATTATCTACAAATTCTAAGAAATTATTTAAGCGTTTAATCTCGCTATCGTCCCGTAAGGAGTCATAATTTATCCCCAATTCTGTCTGAAGCTTTGTAAATGAATACTTATATTTATTGAGATTCCCTCCCTGTTTCCAGAGCAAACGAGGGCTACCATCTTCATTAACTGAGCCAATATCAATACCAAACTTGATACCTCTTACCCCACCGTGACCGTAATAACTAACGATAGCTTTGACTTGATGCTCTCTCCATAACTGCTCAATTAGCTGGGGCATTGTGGGTTTATCTGCTGCCACTTGCTCAATCGCCCGTCGCATTATTTCTTCGCCTGGAAGTCCCAAACTCCCGACTCGTTCCAGTTGATTCCGAGTCATAGCCTTTTGCTTACTCTCCCAACTACTTTGGACTGGGGTTAGCTGAAATTCTCGCTCTAGCAGTCGGGCGGAGTGTTCCGAATGGGCGTAATTGTTCCAGGTACGAATAGATTTACCATCTAGGTTATTAACTCTAGATGCAACAATGTGGGTGTGGTCGTGTTCTTTATCAGAGTGCCGCGCTATGAAGAAGTCATAAGCTGGTAGTTCAGTTTCTATAAAGTCATCAACTAGCTCTTTTAGTTTGGTGTCAGCTATCCTTTTCTCAGGCTGTTTAACTTGAGCTTCATCACCCTGAAGCCGCGATAGTACAATGACCGATGCCAAGTGACGTTGGGATAGATTAGCTAATTCGTCATCATTTAGCGTTCTATCATTTTTCGGTACACTAAGCATTAAGTGATAGCATGGGTCTTTTAGCTGGGGGTTAAGGTGGGCTGATAGGGTAAACTGCTCTACCAGTTCATTGGTACTTCTCCCGTACATATTCCCGCCAATGATTTTGGCTTTCTCTTTCTCAAGCACATATTTCGTAGTGCCACGAAATGATTTGTTAGCCTTGACTTTGGTAATCATTGCGCTGTCCCTCTACCGTAGGTTGAGTGAGTGATTGGCGAGTATGCTCTAAAAGTGTTGTCAGTTCTTCAAGAGTTTTCAGATATGATTTGACCTCGTTAGTCAACGGTTGGCTATCAATTTTCACAGCTTCGTTGATAGCCCTAGTTTGCTGATTCAGGTTGTTCCCAATCTTCTTTAGCTCGTATATAGCCTGTCGGTTAACTTCGGGAATGACTAATTTAGGATGTGGTAGAGGGTAATCAAATAATCTTGCTCTGATATAGTCACTTTGCACCACTCCACTGCAACGCTGCTCTAGTCTAGCTTTCTCGGCATAGCTAGCCCTAAATGTGATGGTTAGTTCTCGCTTTTCATCTGGTGATACTGACCGATTGGTTAATGTGTCAGCTAGTTGATTACTGAGATTGGTACGAGGATCGGCTTGCATAACTAGTTAGGAGTTTGATTATTTGATTTTTTCTTTTTCACCGGGTTATTCGCTGTAGCTGCTACGGCGCTTTGCGCCGAGCAGGTAGGCGAATAACCCGGAACTCTCTTGACTTATTAACGCCTTGATAAGAACGGTTTTTCGGGGGTTTGGGGGACACCCCCAACAAGCAACCACGCCGCTTTACCCGGAGGGTAAAGTAGCACGAAGTGCGTTACGGCGTATTGCTTGCCGTTTGCCCCCACGACAGGCTAGGGTAAACCAGAACCAGGAGACACAACCGGAGACTGGAGGAGTATGAGACTTTGGCGAACCACGAGTGACTCTGTGCAATAACTTCGGTGTAACCGAAGGCTTGGTCTATTGGGCAATGCTGGCCATACTAGTGATACGAAGGATGTTGATTCATGGGTAACTGCTTTTTTAGACTAGTCTACCTCACGAGGATACAAATCATTTTCTGTTGATATTTGTCACATCACGACAAGAAACTTAAACTTTTTTTGGGCACGATTTTTTTACAATGGAATAATTTATTACTAGTGCTGAATATGTCGCGCAAACCGAAAGCTGTCCCTTTATCAAAAATAGAAGATATTCAAACCAGTCTTAAACACTTTGCGGCGACTCCTAAAACTATCAGCGTGTCAGATTTAGTCCTCAGTTTGGCTAAACCTATTCAAGATATGTTGGATGCTGGCTACTCTTATGACGATGTTTCTGATGTGTTTAAAGGTCATGGGGTAGAACTAGCGGCCAGTGGTCTGAAGATTTTTCATAAAAAAGCTTCAACAATAACGGAGAATAGTTCGAGTAATGAATCATCAGATAAAGCGGTTGATGAATCAGTTAATTCTGACTCCTCGCCAGAATTAACAGATTCATCAACCTCAAATAATGACTCAGTTTTACCAGTAGAACCGGATAGTTCACCAATTGATAGTAGTGAACCATCCGGCTCATCATCAACTAAAACTAGTAGACGAAATAAAACAACACCTAAGACTTCTGCCCAATTTAATATCACTGATAGGAGCGAAATATGAAACGTATCGTGATGATACTGGGGGGTAAGGGTGGTACAGGTAAGACTGCCTTTACTCGCTTGCTACTGGATGTAATGCACAATAAAGGAATTAATTATCTAGCTTATGATGCAGATACAGAGAATCCCGAACTGTACGAGTATTATCAAAATTTTGGCTCAGGGGTAAGGCTGTTGAACTTTCTGGAAGTAGCAGAGGCGAAACGCTTCTTTACGGAAATTAAAGCCGAATCGCCAGACTCAGTAATAGTAGATATGCCGGGGGCATCAAGCAATAAAACCAGGGAGATTATCAGTAAGTTTGGGCTATTCAAAATTGCAGGTGATTTGGGTTATAGGGTAACGCTGGTGACTGTGCTTAACCTGGGGTACTCGGTGATAACCAGCTTAAAAACTATGGCTGAGTTCTGCGGCGCTCAAGCTGATTATGTGATTGTGAAAAATCTCTGCTGGGATAAAGGTTCAGGTTTTCAGCGTTGGGAGAATAGCAAAACGTCGGCAGCTATAGCCGAACTAAAAGGTATAGAAATAGAAATGCCAGAGCTAGACTACTCGACCTTTGACACGTTGACAGAGAAAGGTCTACCTTACTCGGCTGCTACAGAAGAGAACGGATTTCCCTTTGGAGATTACCTGCTAGTGAGTGGATTTTTGGATCAGGCTAAACCAGAGCTTGAAAAGGCTGAGGTTTATTTGGGGTTGCAACAACCATCAGTTATACCAGATGCTTTAGAGAACACTACGACTTCAAAACCAGCAAAAACCACTGCGTCTACTTCTCGTCGGGGTCAGAAGAAAACTAATGAGCAACAACAATAATGGCAACGGCAATCACAGCAATCCTCACTCGGAAACTGCCAATTTAGTAGAGGGTAGTGAATTGGGTGAGGTCAAGATAGCACTAGGCAGATTATATAAAGAATTTGAAAGTTTTAAGCAATCACAGAAAACTGAACGCGAAAGGGATAGGGCGGAGTTACAAGCATGGGCGCAAACGAATTTAATTCAGAATCAACTCCTAAGCAAAGCGATGGTGACAATCGAGATGCTGACGGGGGAATTGAAGAATCAGAATCTCTCCTCTCACGAGTACGAGCAGAACAACGAGAATTTGAGACAAGAATTAACTCCCTTACTGACGCAGTTAAAGAATATGCCCAAGTCCTCAGCGACATTAGAGAGCTTAGAGTTCAAAGGGCTGAAAAGCGAAATCTCACAGTTAAAGTCGAACTGGAACGACCTGTTGATTCACACGAAGAACTTGACTACGGTTATTCAGGAGTTAAAGAACAGCCCTCCCCCCAAACCCATCACCATAGAGAAAGAGGTTTATCGCTCTGAACCCATAGGGAAATATGGGACGATGGGGTTATTTACTGCATTATTTAGTTTGTCAATTTTCTTTCTACTCAATCAATTTATTCCGGTAAAAATATCGGATGATTTCAATAATTATCTACAAGCTATCTGGCAGCGCACTGGTTTTACTAATACCAAGTTACAGAGAGTTGAACGATATCTTGGTACTGACAAGAACCGCCAAAAATAAGTGAACTATAGCGGCTAAAATTCCGAATTTTAGCCCTAACTTCAACTTTTTAAGTTGTTTTAGCACCGACGCTTATTCTAGTACTGCTGTTCATTGTTTTTAGCACTTAGTAGATTTAACTCAGTTTTGGGCTGAACGTTTTCCCAGATTCTTCGTCTACCATCTGTTGAATATCTGGATGGAGGTAGTATCCTCCATCCCGAAAAACTAAATTTTTCTGGTCAATCAAAGATTGCAAAACTCTATCAAACTGCTCTGTGGTAAACAGGTACTTAGCTGGATTAAAACCCCTGTTGATGAAATGCACACTGCGGATAAACAATTCTGTGTAATCGTGGATATTTTCAAGCTGCACACCCCAAACTATGGCAGGCGGTAAAGCCTCATCTTTGGGTTGTACTGCTCCTGCCATCTTGATTGTTTCTTCAGTAATAGCGTTACCACTCCTGGCAACTTTTTTACGTCGTTGTGCTTTACCCATCTCTAATCCTCACTGCACGTCCGATAAGCCTATTCTTGTTAGATGACACTTGTAATAGATGTGGTTTAAGGCTAGTGCCATCGAGTCAAACGACAAATCAAGTAAAAATTTTACCTTTATAATGCTCAGTTTTAACGCTCCTGACAACGCCCTTTTTACCGTCAATAGCCAGCCCTAAAGTATGGGAACGATCTAACTCGTGTCCAATATTTAATACTAAATACTGGATCTGTTTTCTCATCAAATGTCCAACCAAGGGCGCAGATGAGCGCGTCTAACCCTCGCCCCTGGCTTTTGTTTAGTACCGATGCGGACATCATTTGATTGCCCGCACTCCCAGATGTAGACTAGTTCGCCGTTGTAGTCAGCTTGAGAGTCCGCGCCGAGTCGCCACACGGTATTAGCTGCATCCTTAATATATTGGAGTCGTTCAGGGCTGAAACCTTTGGTTATTTGCTGTAATTCAGCACTATCAAGGCTTAGAACGATTTCGCCCAAGGCTGACTTGTCCTCCCAAGCCTCAATAATTCGTTGTGTGGTGCTGACTTCTTTTTGTGTGGTGCTGGCATGGGTGCTGGCTGAAACTCTTGCTGGTGCTGGATGTGCTGACTGTGCTGGCTTATCCTCCTGATTTTGACTGCTAGTAGTGTTCATCAAGTAGTGTTGGTTGGTGGTGTCAACTGCGTTACTATGAGCCAAAAGGTCAGCACCGCCCTGAAAATCAGCACTATCAACACTTTCGGTTAGCATTTCAGTCAGCACTGGGTTAGCACTACTTTTACTAAGGTCAGCATTTAGGTCAGCATCTTTTTCTGACACTAAGAGCGGAAAGTCATGTCCTGGCTGCCGAATAGCAATTTTAGTGATAAAACGTCCTTTCTTGTTTCTGACTTTTGCGGCATTAATATTGAGTTGAGATTTCAGCAGATTGAGCAAAATTGCTGAGAATCGTTGCTTGGTCATGATGCCGTGAGAATTACGCTGCGCCCATTCGCAGTAGTTAGGATAGAGGAACAATTCAGCACTTTGACCGTTATCACCGATTTGCGTTTGTGCGTTTAGGTCATAGTAAAGACAGTCATTAGCCCAATCCGCCAGAGGATTAGTGCTTAACAATACCTCTGTGCTAAATGAGGCGAGTGAAGGTACTAGTTTGTTAGTGTCACCCACATAAGCGGCGACATCTTTTGCTGGCATCTCTAAAACCCATTGCAATACCCCAGGCAAGTATGGTTGAAATTCCTTTTCTAAAGGGCGGCGCTCATTTTGAGGAACCACCCGCTCAAAAGGCATTGACAGACGACGGCGGGCCAGCGCGTTAGTGTAATCACTGCTTTGAATGATTTCGTTAGCGGCAATCCAGACCACCCCACTAAATCTAAAGCTGCCTGTTTGCTGGATTCCTTTTTTCTCGTGTCGCAGCTCATCATCGCCGGTCAATTTCTTGAGAGTGCTAACATCACCTGTGTAGCGCTCAGAGTCAGTGATAAACACAGCTTTCTTGCCGTAGAGAGCCGCAGTTTCAAAGCGGTTTTGCTCCAACTGCTTCAGTTCTGTAATTGCGTAGTTTTCCCTGCCAAGTAGCGCTTGTACCAGCCGTAATAGAGTACCTTTGCCAGTGCCGCCAGCGCCCACTAGTTCCATGAATCGTTGTAACTCTCCGCCGCGTTCGGTGACGGTGGCATTGATGCCAGCGCGAATTACTTGCACCCAGTCAGCTTTACCTTCGCAAGCTTCGAGCAACCATTCTTTAACTGTTTCACAACCTACACTGCGGTCAGCCCATTTAAAAGGTAGCTGACTAAGCATTCTGTATCCCGGCTCATGTGGATACTCTTTGAGGGTATTAACATCAAGCACACAATCCTGAAGACAAATAAAGCCTTTGCGGACTTCCCAGTGATTAACCCTGAGCTTGGCCTTGAGTAAAGTCAAAACGCCGTTGACAAACTTGCTGGAAAAATGGCGTGTCCGCGTTTCTAACTCTGTTAAAACAATTGACATCGCCTCTTCGACGGGAATTTCACCCCAGACCCCGCGTTTATTTTCTGCTTCATACCAGTACCAAGCTTTGTTTGCTACGTGCCAAGCCAGTCTTGCGCGGTAATCTTCGGCGATTTGTGCAGCAAAAACCGACTCTGACAAGGTTTTGTTATCAGAATCGTCTTCTTTGAACTGACGTTCCCAAGTTTCAAAGTTAACAGCTAATCGTAACACCTTGTCTCTGAAAGCGTCGCCGCCGTTGGACTGAATGTAATCGTCCATCCCTTTCCCCTCTGCTGCACTCCATAAGCCCGTGGCAATGTACACAGGCACTTTAAACTTAGCTAATTGACAAGCCAGTTTTCTCTGTGCTGCAATCACATTTTTGTTAGCCTTGGCGCATTCGTCTGCATCAAATGCAATAATCCATCCAAAGCCATTACGGGCTAAAAATTCTAGGGTATCAACTAAGAAACGTTTCCCCTGCGGGTCGTTAGAAGCGGATGTTAGCCCTTGCTCAACACCAGCGAGGGCTACTGTGGGGAATCCGTTAGAACAGCCGGCGATCGCCTTAAATAGCCCCTCAGAGAGAAGTAAGCAGGGATGACCGTTTATGTGATAGCAAAGTGCTTTGAGTGCCTCTAAATCCTTCCAGTAGCCTGGATTATGAGGATGACGGGGTAGCATTGCGTCATATTCTTCCCTAGTTGCTGTCCGATATTTGGGCGCTTTCTTCTCGTCTGGGCTTTTCCAGGGCTTGTTAGGGCGGTACTGCCCAAAACCGTTGCTTCCGGATAGCCAGATGCCAGCAGAAAGCGCTGTGTATCCTAAGCGCTGGGTCGCTTCTTTGATTTCCATTGAGCGACAGTTAACAGCTATCCACTCTGGACACAAGCCCCGGTTTGTTACGCACTCTTTATAATGTCTGTCTGTAAGTCTATTAGCGGTCAGGATTGCAGTTGTCTGTATTGTTTTCACTTTTTTTACTCCGAATTTTTCAAAATCCGGGTAACTCCTTATTGCAACACGACCGCACAACTGGTTAACATAGAGTCAGCGATCGCGGTTCCGAAAAGTCCTACCACAGACAATTCGTTTCGGAGTTACCCCCGTGAGAATTTTTCAAATGATGGAACCCGCTTAACTTCCCGGTCGAGCGGGTTTCGTCATTTTTGAAAGAGTTTCCCTAATGGGTGTATGGGAATTCCCATCATCAAGCTACATCCAAAACTATGAAACCCTTGCTACACCACTGAACTAACAGCCATCTGTCAGATTCTTTGTCTAAAGCTGGCTTTAGTCGCTGGGCGAAAAAATCTTCCCATGCTTCTACGCCGTGTTGTGTAACGAATTGTTTTTCAACTTCTTTAAAACGTTCCCAGTTACGCTCCGCGATCGCGGTCAGCATTGGGATTAATTCGCTTACTGGTATCTGAGTAGTTGTTTCACTCATCTGGGTGTCCCTCAAAAATACAAATAATTGGTAAAGGTTCTATCTTGGTATCAACAACTTTAACTAATCGTATTCCCCTTTTTCTGCCTATCCTTTTGCAGTGTTGCTCTGAAGCAGCAGGCAGCCAATATCTAGTCTCAGCTAGTGGGTCAAACTTGCCCTCAACACGCTCTATACCGTCGTTTGCCTGATTTCCCTCGGTCAGATTCCCTCCTTATTTTGTTTTTTGTACGCGATCGCTGACTTCTTCTGGTGGAACCCACTCGATTAACTCGCTAGGTTGAACGCGATAAGTGTCACAAATTTTGTTCATCGCGGTTACGTGTGGTACTTGCCAGGGATTGTCATACAAAGCGTAAACTGTGGTTGCAGATAGCCCTGTATCTTTTCTGAACTGATAACGGGTAATGCCCCTATCATCAACAAACTGCTTGATTTTATTCCTAACTGGCATCAATAACAAGTAACTGATATTAACAGCTAATTCTGTTGCAGTTTATCAGCATTTGAAAGATACCATTCGGTTGATAGCTAACTTTACTTGACATTATCAGTTGGTTGATATTAATATATTAGTGTCAAGGTTATCGATACGTCAATAACTTAAGGCAGACGCAAGTAATACCCAAGCGCAAAACGCGCTTGGCGAGTTCCTTTTATTTGTCCTCCTTTTCCTCCTTTTTCTTGTCTATCGCTTGCTCAAGCAGCATTGTTATGAGGTTGTTAACGGTTCTATGCTCATCCTCAGCCCATTCCTTAAGAAACTCGTGCTTATCTGGGTCAAGGTAAACCATGACTCGCGGCTTTTTACTAGGCATCTCTACAGGTACATATAAGTACTATCGCTTGTCAGCAATTGTCACCTTAATAAGAAAATTTGGGAAGGGAGTTGCACTTGTTAGTACCTGCTGCTAGTATATTAGTGTCAAGGTTATCGATACGTCAATAACTTTGGTACTGCAAGCAAGTTCCAAGCGCAAAACGCTCTTGGCGGTTTCCTTTTATTTGTCCTCCTTTTTTCGTTCTTTATATTGAGCTATCCAATCCGCAAGCGCGATGCTAGCAAGATTGGAAACGGATCGTTGTTGCTCGTCGGCAATTGTCTGTAGGTCGTCTAATAATTCCTGTGATGCCAAATAAATTGTTAATCGTGGTTTTTTTGTAGCCATTACGCATAAAAAGTATGCTTCATGGAGCTATTAAATACCACTTCTAAGCTATTTGCAATTATTGTAAGCGAGGTGTTGACACTTAACTTAAATCCACTTACTATATTAGTGTCAAGGTTATCGATGCGTCAATAACTTAAGGCAGACGCAGTAAGACCCAAGCGCAAAACGCCTTTGGCGAGTTCCTTTCAAGGGTTGCAAGGGTTGCAAGCGCTGTTTTGACAGCATTCAACTATTCACAGCAATATCTGTATTGCGTCCGCTCTATATCTGCGGTCGCGGTAATTGTGCGTGTCTGCATCACGAGAGAGGATTCATGCATATAAATTTACGCAACTTAGAAGCAATCAACGAACTACCTCTTGAGAAAACAATGCTTAATCAAAATCAATTACGAAGGTTAGAAGCAGTAGATCGCTGGCTCAGAGAAATCCGAGATTCAGAAGAATTCAGACAACTGGAATACTCTCCAGATGTGATGCTAGGAGATGCAATTCAAGCAGTAGGCGAACTACTTGACGAACATGATTATTGTGATTACAAGTCCACAAATTTTACTGATTCAGAGTGGCATTCATATCTAGAACAGAAGCCAGTAATGCACATTCGCCGCGTGAAGACTTGGCGTGAAAAGATTAACTCATTCATACTCGATGCTGCGTCAGAAGTAGCAATTGTGAGCTTGGTAACAACTAGTTTTATGGTAGTTGGTTCTATCTTTTGTCACGGTTTTGACCGAATTAAGGAAAGCAGAGGTGAGGAATATCAGCCCACATGGATTTACAACGCCAAAATTTTTGAAGGAAGCGCGATCGCCTCTATCGCCGTCTTCCTGGGTGCAAGCTTAACGGGCGCGTGTGTTGCGGGAGACAAGAATGATGATCGATAAACAGCTTGTAGGATGCGTAACCCTCCTAAGCAAATCCAAAACCTACAGTATCGATGGCGCTCTCTATCGCTATCTCTATAGCAGCGACAGTATTAGACACACTCAGTACTATTTCCGTCCTTTACCGCGTCAGTCTAAGACTGCCGACTTAAAGCTCAATCGTGACAAAGTGCTAAGACGCTGCTACGAAGTGCCGAGCTTATATAAACAGCACACAGCAGAGATAACTAACAACTCAATACAGTTGAGTTTGTTCTAACCCTTGGTAACATCTAGTACCGCGCAAAACATCCAAAGGCTTTGGTACAAGCGCGTCAACTAGTCCAAAAGGGGCGTATTTGCGGGGGTAAACGAGAAAGTGTCAGTATGTCTTGAAAACTGACAAAGCTTGTTATTACGTGGTTATAGCCGATAAAACCAAGGCTAAAACATTTGTCTAAAGTCCAAGATCCAAGGTTATTGATAGTGCCTAGCTAATTTGGTGTATCAGGATAACTGTTTCTAGCTAAATAAGCCTGTCAAATAACTGGAATTTACGGATAGTCGGTCAATTTTATACACACTCAAGTAATAAAACAGAGTTAATGTGGCAACAAAAAAATATGTAGCTAAGTATCGCTTGCTCAAAGAAACTTACGAGGGCATCACGGGAAAAGGCATTTCAGATATCACTTGGTATCGCACAGTCGCATCCTTGAAGCAATATTTCTCGCTCTCCATTGAATCTGAAAAAGCCATAAGCATTGTTGAAACCTATGCAGGCATGAAGCGTAAGTGTCCAGCCTTTTCTTTTAGAACCTCTGATTTTAGCGAACGCTGGCAAGCCTTTAAACACTTCTATGATGCCGAAGAAGTTCAATACACAGGTCAACAATTCCTAGTAGCGCTAGCAGACTATCTAAAAATCAATCTTGACGATGTACCACGCAGCACTCGTTATTACTGGTTTAGCCAAGCAAATCTAAGTTATAACGCCCTTCACTCATATCAGAGCAAGGATTTAGCCCTTGTTGCGTTTGTTGCTGCTAAATGGGCAACCAACAGACGACCGCAACCGATGAAATCCGTAACGATCTCAGTTTTAACACTAACCCTCTAAGGAGCAATCATCATGTCTGACAAGTTCACTAACAATGTCCGCGCTCGTTTGTACAAACAGGGTTATCAAGGATTCACTAAAGACGATTATACGTCGGCAGCGATCGCTGTCGAGTGCGATGACCTTGACAATCCCACCAAAGAGCAATTGAGCCAAGCCGTTGATTATCTCAAAGTCAAATCGACAAGCCAATTATCTGTAACTGATGAACCCGTTGAAGAAACCTTTCTTGTAGGCGTAGAAGATGCACAACCTGACGCTGAACTTGATAATAGTCAGCTTACGGTCGCCTCACCAGAGATTAACAGCATCACTGTAACCAGCGATGATAAGCGTTCCTTTGTAACAGCCCAATCATCGGCGCTGGGGTTTGAGTTAACTGAACAAGAAACATTAAGTATCGCTCTTAACGTTGACGACACTTTTACCGACTACAGCCAATTTATCAGTACTGTAACGGCTGCAATCAAGAACTACGTTGACTGCAAATTTGATGTCATTGAGCAATCATTTGAGACTAACGCCCAAGACTTGCGAGAACACGTAACCAACAGGGCTTCTAGATTGAACCAAAAGGTTAATAACTTCTCAGGAGACATGAAAGCGGATATGGGAATCATCCGCCAAAACATTAAAAGCACCCAATTCTCAATCCTCGCAAGGCTCAAGGCGGCTCAATAGTAATGGCTTGACGCTGCTTGATTGCTTGTTTATTCGTTGGGTGAGGATGAGCTACTTCTCAAGAATTGCTGTTAGTTTGGGTGCGCTCGGTGCTGTGATTTTCCCCTTGTACAACTGCTTGTATCTGCCAATGCTAGAGCAATCAAGCTATCAGCAATATCTCAAACGAAAGTCAACTATTGAGCAGTATGTAAAGCGAATGGAGTACCACTGCAACCAAATATTTACCCCAGAGAAGGAATATCGCTGTGAAAAGTTCAATGAAGCTCAAAAATCAGGTAACTTCCAAATCACGCCACCTAGAGCGCCAATTAAAAACTAAATTTAACGCATCTACTAACTTACTAGTCAGAGCGCTAACAGGTGATAAATCAGCCCTGAAGCTGATAGGGCAAATGGGCAATGACGGGGCTAAGATTAGTGAATTCGCCCCGCAGGTTAGAGAGCAAATGTTAGCTGCTATCAAAGGGACTGAGGACTTAAACGTAGTCCTGGGCGATATCTACAAACAAGCTGGTGTTAGCGGTGAGAAGATTGAAAGAGCAGTGCAGTCAGCGATTTTAGCTGACACTCATCTAGCTAACATCCTAGAAGAGATGAAGCTTGATTTTGCTTCATCCAAGGAGAAAGAAGCGCTGCGCCATCAACAATCAACAGACCATCTATTGCTGAAAGCATGGGTGGATAAACACATGATGCAAGTTGACGGTGAATATAAGATGTTGCAGACAGAATTGCAGACAGACATTAGACAACAAACAATTGACCTGCAACATGATAGAGAACTGGGCAAGTATTACTTAGTTAGGGGTGATAACGCTCGTGATGATTTCAAGCCGAAAAAACAATATGCGGGACGCTCAATTGTACAAAAAATCAAGGATGCTCTAATAGGTTTCTAATAACTAAACCCGTCAGTAACTTTAGCCGAGCGCTGACGGGTTCGAGAAATACTCTGATACAGATATGACATACGACATTGATGATAGTCAAGAAGAAGTAGTAAGCGAAATCGCCCCAGATACGCCGTTACCAAAAGACTTAATAGAACATTTAGAGTCGCGCAAGCAGCACCGGAAAGATGTTATTAATACAACTGAAAAATTGACTAGGTTCTTTGTCGGTTGGTCGCTAAATTCTACGGGATTCTTTATAGCTAAATATCTCTTAATAACTGGCGGCGGCGTTAATCTCTGGTTGGCAATTTCGCTCTCATTTTCTATATGCAGCGTTGGCTCTTTGGCTGGGCTAACGGGCTTGAGAGTTAATTACAACAGTGACGGATTAGAGGTAGATAATATGCAAAATGTTTTAAAAACTGCTGGGGGCTTGGTGTTTGCAGGTATTACAACTTGGCTTGCAGTCAAAGACTATCAATATTTTGAGAATTTAACTAAAGAAACAGTGTCCCAGATTAGCCAAGACATCCAAACTATTGAAAAACAGAATCCACAATCAGACCCTTGGCTAAGTATTGCAGTCGCGTTGGCTTTATTCATTGGTTCCATTGCAATTATTTTTAAGGGGCGGGGATGAAACAGGGTGTTTTCGAGTTAGCGCTGGCTGGTGTATGTGGCATAGCCGCAATCATTGGGCTGGCAACATCGCAAACACGTCAGCCTTACGACCTGACACAGATTCAGTTCTGCCCAAGGTCAGCAAACGGCGTACACAGTCAAATAGCTTTGGATAAGCGTTTTTGCAACCAGCCGCGTTTTGTCCTTACTGAAGAATGGCAACGCTACGGATTGTATGGCAGCATCATTCCCTACAAGGGCGATGCTATTCAATGGGTGCGTGATTTGCCCACAGACAACCCTAATCAGTTGCTAGGATATGGGGTTGCAGTTATTGGGCTATGGGGTGTCGTAGGTTGTTTGCTCGTGCGTTCGCAACGCCTCAAGCGCACGGATTATGAATTGGGGGAACTCGAAAAGACTGGCGACTATGCAATTTGGCAGGAAAACAGATACAGACGCGAAATTAAGCAGCATTCAACCCAGCTTTATACTGAACGCTTAAAAGATGGATTAACTGACCTAGACGTTCATTCTCGTAAAGAATTGGGTCTAACCGATGAGGAAAACGAACGTGCTAAGGCTCGAATTCAGCTTGAAGACTTTATGAAAGCCCGTGCTGTTAATCATTCTGTGATGGATAAAACTATTGCTGAGAACCTTCGAGACAGGGCGAAAGCTGAACAAGAACGCAGTAAAATTGAGGGTAAAACCAAGGGCGCGATCGCAGACAGTGACAATCAGCAATCTGTTGACCAGCAACGAGCAACTGAACTCATAGAAGCACTCAAGAATCATGAGGATGGCTGGTTGTGGAAGATTATCGACAACTTAACCCCACTGTGGTTAATCGGTCGTCAGGGGTCAGGTAAAACTTATACGAGCGCGGCTATAGCTCTTGTGAGAAAGCATTGCTTAGGGATTCCCATCTACTACTTAATTGACCGCCACGCGACAGGGGACAACTCTTCATCTTGGCGATATCTTGATACTCAAAATATTGCCGAGTCAGAGTTAGAGATAGGCACTGCGCTTGATGCTCTCTGTGAACATTGGCTATTAAGAATTAAAGGTAAAAATGACCTAGAGCAATCTGCTCAAATAACGCCTGAACAAGTGCTGATTGATGAGTACACCAACCTGAAATCTTTGATTGGTGAACCCGCAGAAAAGTTTTACAAACTGCATCTGACAGATACCAGGAAAGCAAAAGTTTATGTGACTGGTATTACTCACAATGACACAAATTCCAGCTATCCAGAAGGCACACAAGCAATGAGAGAGGCGGGTACAATCCTTATTCAAAAATTCTCAGCTAACGGTAAAACCCCACTGTCCAGAATCAAGATTGTTCGTGGCTTACTTGATGACAACGGCGAGGAATTAAAAGAGGCAGAGCGTACACTGCCAAGCTGGTTTAACCCAGAGGATATTTACAACCATTTCAACGGCAAGCCGATTTATTTTGATGCGTAAATTTATGCGCTTCAATAATCCTGTATGACTTGAGAGGATTTGAATTTCCGAAAAAATGATAATCATCAGTTGTATCATGTAAGTAAGATTATATACTTTCTATCCATTTGAAAAATGCTAATCTAGGTTTATCCAAATCATCTTTGACGTAGCTGCTGAACATGAACAATATAGAAACTTCTGTTGCATATTGGTGCTTAGTCACAGAAGTAAATAACAAAATAGGTGCTTTAGTGGTAACTTACTTAGCTAGTAAAACCAAACTTTCTGAGCTTTACCAGAATCAAGACTGGTTTGATTCATCATTAAGTCGTGGCGAAAATAAAGATAGAATGAAGAGGACAGGAGGCGCACTTACTGGATATCAATCATTTTTGACAGAACTTACTATTATTGGATTATCTAAAACAATTGAAGATATAATTGTAGGTATTAAAGAAGAACTAAACTTTAGCTATAATATTTGGAAAGATAATAACATCACTTCAGCGTTTCATAAAGAAGCTAAAATAGTCAGGTCGCTTAATAATGTAATTAAGCATAATTATGGATATATTAGAAAGATAAATGAACCTTCAGGTAAATACCTTGTAGAAGAATGTGGATATCCTGATGATTTCCAAGTCTGTCTGCTTGAATCTTCCTCTTCTACAGTGTCATTTGATATGATTCAAGAAATAGCTCAAATATACATTTATCTCTTGAATTTACTAGCGAAAGTTGCTAATCAGCCTGTTTCTCCAATGGCTGATATTAGTGGCAATATGAAAGAAATAATTGTTAAAAGATTTATTCCAGAGCATTTATATCTAGATTTTAAACAATAATTATATCATTTTTTCTAGTGGGAACAAACTGGAATAATTACCCAGTGCGTAACTAAGTCAACATTTTTTAGAATTTGATTTTAATAATTAACAGCAAGCTGCATTGTTTATTTCATTAATAAAAGCATCAATCGCCATGATATCTGCCGACTGCCGCCCCATTTCAGGCAAGCTGAGGGTGCGTGAGCGTATCGCCCATAGTCTGGCTTTTTAGGCAGCAATTTATACATATACAACATCTTGTCTTACTCAGAGCGGTTCTGGCTTCCGAGTCTACACTGTTTTTTTGATAAGCTTTCTTGAAGTTTGGCAAAACTCACTTAGACTATTGCTTTTGCTCGTTCTCCAACACCGGGAAGTACCGCCGAGCGTTCAGGGGTTTCTTCCACCCAGTCAACTCAAACAGGTACTCATCAGGGTCAAGATTAAGCATCGTTGCCCATTGATTGATTTGACTGCCGTTGATGTTTATCCGCTCACACAGGTCAGTCTTGGTTAGCCCCTGTTTAGCATCATGATCAGAATATGAGAATTTGATTTTGCCTCTGGGTATGTCCTCAACCCTCTCTCTGAGAGATGATAATCCCGCGTTTATTAGGGCTTGCCGTAGCCCATCAATTTCTGTCCTAAGCGAGTTAATCTCATCATTGAATTCCCTTTGTTGCTCGGCTACGGTTGCCTCTAGACTATCAATTTCGGTGGTTTTAACCTTAAGCTGCTTTACCTCTTGTTCAAGGTTCTCTGGCATCACTTCAATCGGAATATTGCCCTCTAAATAATGCTCAAGTATAATTGTGAGAGCTTGAGAGGCTTTCTTGATTTTGTGTGTTTTCATCCACTTCTCTAAACTAGCGTAGAGGCTGAAGTCAAGGTATGCCGTAACTTTAGCGTGATTGTCTAACCAGTCTTTAGTAGCCATATACTGCTTGTTCTATATTGGTAATTTAAAGTCAGTTACGTTAAATTTAAAACAAATTAAAGTAATACACTGCTGTTTTAATAGTAATTTACTAATGCGCGTTCGCAGCTTGCTGCATTAGGTTAAGAAAATTAAAGTAAGTTACTAAAATTTAAAAGTATCTGACTCTAAATTTCTAAACAGCAAGGGGTATCTGAACTAGATTGAATAAGGCAAGCAGCTAAGAGCTATTATCAATTAAGTAAATTACAGCAGCAAATAATTTGAGCTACAGTCAGGTAATTATTTAAATAAGTTGCTTGCTTTAATATACTTGTAGATTATTAGTAAACTAAAGCAGCTTACTACAGTAAGTTACTCTCGCCTAAACCCAGATATAGAGCGGGTGTTATCTCAATCCGGGTTGCAGGTAGCACAACAAGCGCACCGGGGCAGCGATCGCTTTTAAAAAGAAATGGTTGATATTATTAATGCAGCAATTTAGGACATAAATCATGTCTAATGTCACGATTAACCTGCCAGAATCCGTGTTTAGCGCCCGTCGCCTGAGTCCAGAAGAGTTTGTGCGTGATATGCGCCTCGCTGCTGCTATTTACTGGTATCAGAAGCAGGAAATCTCAATGGAGAAAGCAGCCAACGTTGCTGGGTTAAACCGCCGAGACTTTCTAGCCGTCCTAGCCCGTGAACAAGTGGATGTCTTTGCTTTTGACGAGGATGATTTGCAGCGTGAGTTAAACCGTGGCGCTCACTGCCTGCTATCAACACATCCCCATTAATTTTTTTGACCAAGGGCGGCTTTCTTGATTTTTGGTAGGGGAATAGATTGACTACCAAGCCTTTAGCGGATCATACCTGATGATGGTTAACGTGCTGCAATCATAAGCAGGTTTTATCAGCCAACGGGATCATGCGGGTTGTAGAGGTTGTCTGTCCCTGATGAATACATAAGCATTCGCAATACGAGAGTCAGCCTAATTTGGCGCTCACGGCAGATTAAGGTAAAGGAGTGTTAGGCGAACAAAGTAATGTTAGTGAGCGTAAGATATTCCCTATGAAGATCAATCGCTTCGGCAAAGCCGAAATCCTAACCCCTCAAGAGATAACCTTACTATTTAGCGAAGGTTTTGTTAAGCCGCGCGATCGCGCTTTGTTTGGCGTGTGCCTCTACGCGGCTGCCCGAATCAATGAAAGCTGCACTTTGCAGAAGGGGGATGTCATCGGCACCAGGGGCATTAGACCCAAGCTGATTATCAGAGCCTACAACACCAAGGGGGGGCAGGATACCAGAGAAATTCAGGTGCATCCTAAACTGAAAGAATTTTTGTCAGAGTATAGTAATGAGCTATCTGGCAGAAATCCGCATTTGTTCCCCGGTCGTCACGGGCTGGGGCATATCCATAAGGCCAGTGCTGACCGAATATTACGTGAGGCACTGCGGCGGGTAGATTTGGATGAGCGCGGGATGTCTTCTCACAGCTTTCGGCGGACGGCGTTAACGTGGATGAGTGATTCAGGAGTACCCCTGCGCCACATTCAATCTATCAGTGGTCATCGCTCACTTGCAGCCCTGGAGCGATATTTGGGTGTGACTGAGCAGCAGAAAGAAAATGCCATCTCCACTTTAGTTTTTTAAGTCAGTAAGGAATTATGAACGCTTACAAAAAATACATCACCATTACAGATCCAAAGCAAGTAATATTATCTGATTTACCTTTTCAAGCAGGACAGCGAGTAGAAATAATTATCTTAGCTGAGGAGAACCCCAGAGCATCTATTAGTAAAAAACTGAGAGATTTATTTGAGCAAACACAGTCGCTACCAGGAGTACAAGATATTACCGAAGCCGAAATAGCAGCAGAGATTGAAGCTTACCGACGCGGAGAATGAAAGTTGTTATTGACACGAATGTTTTAGTTTCTGCTGTCCTTAAGGGTAGAGTACCAAGAGCAGTTATTCAGTTTATTTTTGATAATCCCGACTGGGAATGGATTGTTTCATTGGAAATTGTAGCGGAATATAAGGAGGTATTAAGTCGCCCAAAGTTTAAACTGACAGATGAAGTGAGAAACTCATGGTTTGAAATTATTGATACATTTGCGACGCTAATTGATGTCAATGTGTCAATTGATTTTCCAAGAGACACAAAAGATGCAAAGTTTTTAGCTTGTGCAGTAGCAGCCGAAGTAGATTTTTTGATTACGGGTGATTCGGATTTTAATCAGGCGCAAACTTTGCTAAATACAACGATTATTTCTGTGTCTTTATTTAACAAGTTAGTTTGCGATTGAATGTGACTCGCTCTCCAAGTCGGTAAATAGTAGTTTGACGACATTGAGGCAGAAGGGGCAGGGAGGAAGCAAACAGCACCAAAATAGAGCGATCGCCCTCACCCACCCTGACCAATATCGTCAAATGCCGCCACACTGTATGCTAGGATGACGGCGAGATTTGGCGGGAATCCGATGAACAAACAGGAAGCAGCAGACTTTCTTGGCGTGAGTGTCCGGGCGCTTGAGCGTTACGTACAACAGGGGCGAATCAGCGTTAAGTACGAGAAAGGGAAAACTCGCCCGACTGCCAACTTTGACCCCGCCGAACTGGAAGCATTCAAGTCAGAACTGAACCAACCGACCGTAAAACCAGCCTTTGAATCTCGTCAAATAACGGGTTATCTCAGCAATTAGGTGAAGATTATGCAATTTTACAAATAGACCAAGCTCCGGCCCATACTAGTAGTGCAATTAATTGGCCTGAAAATATTATTCCCCTGCAACAAAGCCGCCTCATTCCCCTGAACTTAATCCAATTGAAAGGCTTTGGCAGTTTCTCAAAAAATCTCTTAAAAATGAGCTTTTTTCTGGCTTGCAAGACTTACGCACTCGCATACAACAATTGTTCGAGCAATTAACATTTGAGCAGGTAATGTCTATCTCCTCCTATGACTTTATTTTAGAGGCTCTTTTCTATGCAGCTTCATATAAAATTGGTATTAGCAGCAGACTAGCTAAATTTGGAAATGCTAGGCTTTCAATCTAAAAGCGATCGCTTAAAACAAAAAGCATAGTACCCTTGTACTATGCCCAATCTAAAATGACCAATAATTATTCAGGGATTGATGATGGTCTTTCTCCTAAATCGTCGTAGACTAGACCGATATTATTGAGTGTAGTGGCTTCACCAGCGCGATCGCCCACAGCACGCCAAAGGGGTAGAGCTTGGTTGTAAAATTCGAGTGCTTTTTGCTTTTCTCCTAAATCGTCGTAGACTAGACCGATATTATTGAGTGTAGTGGCAACACTTGCCTTGTCGCCCACAGCACGCCAAAGGGGTAGAGCTTGGTTGTAAAATTCGAGTGTTTTTTGCTTTTCTCCTAAATCGTCGTAGACTACACCGATACTATTGAGTGTAGTGGCTTCACCAGCGCGATCGCCCACAGCACGCCAAAGGGGTAGAGCTTGGTTGCAAAATTCGAGTGCTTTTTGCTTTTCTCCTAAAGCGGAGTAGACTAGACCGATATTATTGAGTGTAGTGGCTTCACCAGCGCGATCGCCCACAGCACGCCAAAGGGGTAGAGCTTGGTTGTAAAATAAGAGTGCTTTTTGCTTTTCTCCTAAATCGGAGTAGACG
>NZ_BDUD01000011.1 GCF_003113895.1 Nostoc commune NIES-4072
TATATGCATCAAGTGGGTGAAGCACTAGTGCAGCTAGGATGGCAAGTTGATATTGTTTACCCGCAAGGTGAGTCTGAAGCAAGGCTTGATTGTTCAACATAGCGACAATTGTCGAACTATTCGTTTAAAAGCTGGCCCTATGAGTTAAAAGGCTTTGACCAAAAAACCATATTGATGCGATGGGTGCATAGTTTACCGCCGCAAGCATCACTTTTTTTGAACTCAATATTATGAAGGCAATCATAACACTATGATTGCCAACTTTTTACTGCAATGCCAGCACAGCCAGGTAAAGCTAATAGACTCTAGAGAAATGAATTCACTTGGACGTTTCTCAGGCTCCCAAGATGCCTTCTTAACTCTGGACGTTTTTAAGCTCCCAAGTTGGCTTGCTACTACAAAACAAGGAAACCGAAATGAGCAACAAAACCAACCCTGACCAAACTAACTCTAACTCCAATGATAAACAAAAGGCTGAACTGCCCAAGGTTAGCCTCGCTACGAGAGCTAAAAGTATTTTTGGGAAAACTCCCAAAGTAATCTCATCTCTAGTTGTTATGGGTAGCCTTTTTGTTGGTGCAGTAGTGTCCGAGCGCCTTCTTTCTGTGGTTGAATCATCTGACTGCGGAATATCAGTAAATTTCAAGTCCTCTCCTTCATCTCCTTTGGATTTTAAACTTAACAAAGAGGCTTGCAGCAAACCACCTGAAAGATAGAAATTAAATAGGAAACAAGTTTCCGAAAGAAAGGCGATTAGAGGGCATCGCCTTTCCTATTCCTCGCAATAAATATTAGTTCCTGCCACCAGTTAAGCGACAGTTTTGTAAGGTCGTTAATTTGTGCGTTCACGTTTGACCGTGACTGAATAAACGGGAGCATCCCTGTTTAGCACGGTGATGCCTAATTCATCTCGACTCAAAAAAGCGGACGTATTTAGCAATTGATAACAATTTGCAATAACTCTTGAGTGGCGCGTCATCTGACGAAAGAATCGGCATCGTAGCGTAGTAGACTGTCCATAATAGGGCGCGTACACCGGACACTACCTGCGAGAATAAATGAGGCCGCCACCCCCAACTCGTCTACCTAACAAGCACTACAGGTCTAGAGAATACCTTACACCAAGTGAGGTGCGATCTCTACTCGATGCCGCGCTCGATCGCAAAGCTCGTTATGCTCACCGTGATTATACACTGATGCTGATGATGTTTCGCCACGGTCTGAGGGTGGGGGAAGCTGTAGGGGCTAAGTGCGGTTTAAGATGGGATGCATTGATGTGGAAGGAACGTCAGATTTTCATCACTAGGGAAAAGGGCAGTGACTCTGGGGTGCATCCCCTGAGAGATGATGAACTGGAATTGCTCAAAGAACTCAGAGAGATGCTACCTGATAGCAAATACATTTTCGTTTCCGAGCGTGGTGAGGTGATGTCTACTGATGCGGTGCGGAAGTTAATCGGGCGGCTGGCGGCACAGGCGGGACTTGATATCAAAGTTCACTGTCACATGATGCGCCATGCTTGCGGTTACTATCTGGTGAATCAGGGTTATAACACTAGAGAAATTCAGGACTTCCTGGGACACCGCGATATTAAGCACACTGAAAAATATACCAAGCTGAACGCTCGACGCTTCCTGAATTTTGATTGGGGGGATTTGTGATTTCTCTATAACTTAAAATTTTTAAGTTGCCAAGTTACTTATCAGAATTTCACTCATGAGAATCAAAGTTCTGACAGGTAATTACTTTTAAACGATATCTCATCCACGGTTGTAAATAAGTTTATTAGCAAAATTATGTGATATTTCTCTAGCCACACCACTAATGTAACTGTTAATACTGTACTTAATCGGGTATTGTAATTTTGACAAATTTTTTACACGATTATCTATAAATCTTACATTCCTAATTTTATATGCCTAAAGATATTCTAGGAGAACTACGAAAAATTTTTCTTGAAGCTATTGCATCTCACAAATTTATAGAAATGAAATATGGTCGAAACCAAACTGATGAAATTAACAAATTGAAGCAAAAATATGTGAAACTAAAAAAATGTTTTGAAGCCAGTGAAACGTCTGGAGAGAATCTGTCTTATGAGCAGTTAAATTCTTCAACACAAAATTTAGAAAAACGATTGGATAATATGGAACAAGAATTATGCACCACCGCTTTTCTTTTCAATGGCTTGGACTGATAAATCTTCTTCACCATATTCAGCCTGTAGTTCTTGAAAGGAGAGGAGAAATGCTTTCCAGTCAATGCCATCAGTAAAAATTAAGTCAACTGTTTCTAAAGCTTTCTGAAATAGCTTGCTAAACTCCCCAGGTGCAAACTCTCCACTATGTGGACGGCGCTCTTGTTTGTCACTTTTCAAATAAACATACTGGCAATCAATGTCATTCAGCTTTGTAGCAGAATTAATATTCCAATCTTCTAAACAAGCACCTGTAAAATTCGCTGCGGTGAAATTTGTTCTTAATGCTTGAGTTCTAATTAAGCCAGCCCCATTTAGGCTAGTTCCTCTAAGGTCGCTATAACTAAGGTCAGCCCCTGTAAGGTCAGCCCCACTGAGGTCAAGACCACTGAGGTTTGCATACTTGATGTTAGCATTCACGAGAAAAACATTATTAAGATTAGCCTCGCTGAGGTTTGTCCTACTAAATTCTAAACCATATTTGTTAGCTTCTTCGACACCAATATCGTTGAGATTAGCCCCACTAATATTAACATTATTTAGGATAGCTGCACTTAGATTTGCTCTGCTGAGATTAGCATTACCAAGGTTGGCATCCACGAGAAAAGCTCCACTCAGGTCAGCCCCGGTGAGGTCAATTCCGATGAGGTTAGCCCCGGTGAGGTCTGCATTGCTTAGGTTAGCCCCGGTGAGTTTAGACCCAGTGAGTTTAGATCCAGTGAGGTCAAGTCCGATGAGGTTAGCCCCGGTGAGGTCTGCATTGCTGAAGTCGGCCCTGCTGAGGTTGGCCCTACTGAGGTTGGCCCTGCTGAGGTTTGCATCGCTAAGGTTAGCCTTGGTGAGGTTAGCCTTTGTGAGGTCTACATCGCTAAGGTTAGCCCCTCTGAAGTTAACTCTGCTGAGGTCTGCATCGCTAAGGTCTGCATCGCTAAGGTTAGCCCATCTGAGGTCTGCATCGCTAAGGTCTACATCGCTAAGGTTAGCCTTGGTGAGGTTAGCCTTGGTGAGGTCTACATCGCTAAGGTTAACCCCTCTAAGGTTAGCCTTGGTGAGGTTAGCCTTGGTGAGTTTAGCTTTGGTGAGTTTAGCCCCGCTAAGGTTAGCCCCGCTAAGGTTAGCCTCAATGAGGTCAGGAATTATATTTAGATTATTAGCTCTCCACTCATTCCAAGCTTGCACATCTTTATTCAGCCGAGCATAATGCTCCTCATTAACCATTACAGTTTCTCCTTATGTCCTACCTTCATAACCTCCAATGGGGCATAACTATGGAGATGTTATTTTCGATTAACCTCATTAAATCTAAGCAACAGGTTTGGTCTTTTGGTCTGGACTATAGCAGTTGTTTTGGGCGGCGGCAAGTTTGGAGATGCTGTCCCCAGTTCGGGGAGATGTCGGGATTTGATAGTTTGACGACATCTGTTGAGAGGAGGCAGGGAACATCACCCATCATTTACCTCCAAAAGCCGCCTTAACTCCTGCTTTAAAACCTCCGGATCTGGCAAATAAAGTTGATATCTCGACACAAAAAGCTGATTAGAAATACCACCCGTCGCATACTCAACCAAAATCTCATCCTTATCTCGCGCCAACACAATCCCTATCGGCTCGTTGTCATCCTCCATATTCTCCTCAGCCCGAAAATAATTTAGATACATATTCATCTGTCCAATATCCTGATGACTCACCGCTTGCGTCTTCAGATCGATTAAGACAAAACACTTGAGAATGCGATGATAAAACACCAAATCCACAAAAAAATGCGTGTTGTTTAACGTAATTCGGTATTGCTGCCCAATAAATGCAAACCCCTTGCCCAACTCAAGTAAAAATTTCTCCAACTCAGCAATTAAACGATTTTCTAACTCACTCTCACGATAATAGCGGTCTGGTAAATCCAAAAACTCGAACACATAAGGATCTTTGACCACATCCCGCGCCGACTCGATCCGTTGCCCATCCTTAGCCAGTGCCAAAATCTCCGCCCGATCCTTACTCAATGCCACCCGCTCAAACAAAGCCGAATCCTTCTGGCGTTTCAACTCCCGCACACTCCAGCGATCTTGGATGCACTGCTGCTCATAAAATGACCGCGCCAAATCATCGGAAATAGCTAAAAGCTCTGTATAGTGCGACCAACTCAATTTGCCAGACAGTGTTTGGCAATTCTCATAGTTCAAATAAAACAGACGCATATACTGCAAATTAGAACGGCTAAATCCCTTACCATACGCCGCTTTCAAATCTCGTGAAAGCACCTGTAACAACTTACTGCCATATTCTGCCCGTTCCTTGCCCGCTTGCTCAAACTCGACAATATAACGCCCAATCTGCCAGTAAGTTTCCACTAAAACTGAATTAACCTGCTCAAAAGCCCGTTGTTGCCCCAACGCCAAACACTCACCAATGCGATCTAACAACTGCTGATATGAACCATCATTAACCGTTAAATCACTCATAACTCAAACCCCAAAGAGAGCCAACTGCGTCTGAAATCTCCAAACAGTTGTAATAATGTAATTATGTAAATAAATACAAGTGTAAGAATGTAATTTATTACATTAGCTTTTTAGCTCCTCCTCAACTAGAGCAATCATATATTCCTTAATGGTGATGCCTTTTTTGGTAGCGCGGATTTTAATCTCCTGGTGCTGTGCTTCAGTGACTTCAAAAGTAACGCGCTTGCTTTTGCCATTGTTAGCTTCTTCTATCCCTGTAGTGCTAGGTGTTTCAGCACCATTACGACTTTCCACCCACGCTGCTGCTTCATCTTTTACAGGCGTTTTCTGAACACCTGGCCTCAAGCTTAGTTTTTGTGATTTTTTAACTTCTGCCATGATTCTTTTCCTCCTTCGCCGCTAATATCTCCTCAACAACAGCTCGTACTTCATCACTGGCAGCACTTTTCGGGGCAGCTTCCAAAACAGTACTCCCAATGTTCAAACACTCAGCAAATGCTACCCTTTGACTTATCTGTGCTTTTAACACTGGAAAGGGGTATTCTCCTAAAACTTCAGTTACTTCTCGCCCAAGAGCAGTGTTCACTATCTTTCTGTTGATTAAAAATGCTGCTGTTAGGTCTGGCTTATATATAGTGGCCTCTTGTACCAGTTCTACTACCTCATGCACCGCCCACACATCCAAAGGAGATGGTTGTACAGGAACCAGCACAAAATCCACTGCCATGATTGCTGATCTGGTTAAGTCAGAAACTCTTGGCGCACCATCAATGAAAACAAAATCATACCCCTGCGCTAGTTTGGGCAATTCTTTATGCAAGATAGGACGATCCAAACCAATAACGCTAAATGGAGCCTCACCATTACGTGCTGCTGCCCAGTCACGGGTCGAGCCTTGAGGGTCAGTATCAACAAGTAATACTCGATACCCTCTCATCGAAAAAGCATGAGCCAAATGGATAGATACTGTGGTCTTGCCACTGCCCCCCTTCTGGTTCAAAACTGCAATTTTCATAAATGTGTTTTTGTAAAAATGTAATTCATTAGGTGATGACAAATTCCAGAAAGTAACAATACCAAGCTTAATCCCTAAATTACAAATTTACAAATGCACAAAAGAGTATTAATACAAATGTAATTAATTACAAAAATACATTTGTAGCTATAAATTGACCACTTTTACACGGTCTTTGTATCTCAGTAATGTAAAGCTAAATTAATTACAAGCTTATCTAATGTCTGTTGTGATCTCAAGGCAGGCTTGTTTGTACAGAGTACAGTACAGACTTTGCGCTAATAAACCTATTGCATATAAAAAACCCTGGAGAAATGCCAACTCTATCGAGATTGCAATTTATTCAGGGTTGTAAAGTGTATATTTATGGCACGTAAAAACGTAAACTTAGTATTCCCAAAAATTTTGGGATTTGAACGTTATATAAATTTGAACTTCAGGGGGTCTGCCGAAATCAACCACAGAGTATATGCTCTACTCTGTACCATCTAAACGCAAATTACACGATTGTCGGCTCAACGCCAGATCAATATATATAGGCAGTAATTACACGTAATGGCTCTTACGTGCAATGCTGCATGAATCATGAGCCAAAACGATAAGCCAACTATAAAATTTACGAACTTTAGAAGGATGTTATGTGCAAAAATTCTATATAATAAGCTTACTTAAGGTAGTTATATGGAAAAATTCCCTATAATACCCGAATATGAATGTTATATAGAAAAATTCTGTATAATCACCCGATTTGAGGTATTTATATAGAAAGTTTCCCCATAATAAATAGTTAGGCTGAAAAAGCACGTTCTTTGTTGGAAGAAATGCGGAAGGTTTCGTTCTAATTAGCCTATTTGGAATATTATGCGGAAAAGTTCTCAGTCTAATTCGCTATATTGGCGATTAGGCAGAATTTTTCAGTCTAAATAATTGTTAGCTGGCTCGGCATCGAGTCCTTCCAGGTTATCTGTCATTCCGAAAACGTCTGGGAAGTTGTCTATTGTCCTCAAAGGTTATGCCATTTATGGGGGTACTTTATGTCTAATGCTTCCGACAATCAATCTCCGCCCCAGAAGTCTCAACTAGGAACCCCTGAAAAAGCGTTCAATTGGAAAGTCTCTGCTTTAATAGGGGTAAAAGTAGCCAAGACAGATTTTGCCGCCACGTAAAGCTTGAAAGGCTTGCCATGAAGGAGTTACAGAAATAAAATCGCTGTTTTATCAAAAAACGGAGAAAAAGCTTGTTTTGGCTGTACCAGTAAAAGGGCGGCCACCCACAAAAGCCAAACCTATGTCACTAAAGGTACTGCCAAAAGTAATCTCAAAGTCACAGTTGAATGTTCCCTTCCCAAGCAACCCGAACAGGAAACTTAGTAAGCTTAAAGGACTCTGTGAATCGCGTGGGGGAAATGAATGAAGCCAGAAGAGATTGAGCCAGCTATTACACCTTTGGGCTAAAACGTGTAATGCAGTCGCGGACTAATTGCCAACCCTGATCGTCCAGCAGTCATCTTGCAAATCCGGCGGCAGTTCTGCTGGAAACTCATCAGTGGCATCTATCATGACGCTAAAGTGTTGATTTGCGTTTTTTCCTAACCTCTTGATTTCACGTAGCCATTTTGCAAGGTTCTTACCCATAAAATCAGGATTAGAGGTATCGAGAATCAGCAGACGGACTCCGCTAGTAGCCATCCGTCGCAAACGTTTCTCAATTTGCTTAGATGTAATTGATGAAGGTTTAATACGGTAGGGGTCAGCAACATTGAAACTCATGACAGCTACACTGTATCGACCTTCTTTTATTGCATCGCCATTATCAATACTGCCCATGAAAATGAAAATTTCATGGTGAGGGGGGCAGGATTCGTGATCGACAACGTTCAAAACGTTAGCGGCCATTTCGCTGTTTAGATATTGATGAGTTGTCTCTTCATCCAGCCACAAAGTTCCAAGCCCATCTTTTTCTGGGTAAATGAATTCATCAATGTCTGGGCGAAACTCTCCAACATTAACTAAGGCATACCCTTTGCCAAACTCGCGTTTCATGAAGTGTATCTGCTTAAACGCCTTCGCCACAAAACTTGTATCAAAAAGTACTTGTGAGCAGAAGTCATTTAAAGCTTGCTGCAAAATTGAAATGGAATCCACAATAAAAAGTGCTGTACTTTTAGTTGATGATACTAACTCATTTTAGTATGTCCAATTTTACACGTATCTGGCGGCGTTGTTTCACCCAACAGTAACCTAAGCAACTCTTAACTTCTAGGCGGACTGACTCGGAATGTCTGCCTCTGCCTGCAATAGGCGGGTTGGCTCCAGATAGGATTTGTGGCAGTGGCAGATACCGCTCTCGATTGAGCTTGGTAGGTTTGAAGTGCGTCATCACCTAAAGGGAAAATCCTTTATTTTGTCTGAGTTCTTGTTGCTGTTCTTCTATTATTTGTTGCAATACGTGGTCTGCTTTTTGCCAAACCTGAATATCTTCTCTTTCTACTGACCCAATATAAATCGGTGAATACTCAAGCTTACCTGACTGGTTTCGGTTGACTGCCACTCGAAAAATCTCACCTCGTTCATCATGGGTAAATACCAATTCTCTACCCTGCTTCTCCAGAGTGGCACGTTTGAATCTAAGGCTATTTGAGCCACTTTCTCTTAGTTGCCAATTGATGAGTTCAACAGCAATAGGCACAGCCATAG
This sequence comes from Nostoc commune NIES-4072, assembly GCF_003113895.1. Lineage (NCBI taxonomy): Bacteria > Bacillati > Cyanobacteriota > Cyanophyceae > Nostocales > Nostocaceae > Nostoc > Nostoc commune. Next base: position 8,368 of record NZ_BDUD01000011.1, read on the forward strand.
CTAAGAATTCCTCTTCTTTACGCTGCTTTTCATCGAGTGACTGTTCTGGTTCTGACTTTTGAGTTGCCAGTTGGTTGCTAGCGATAAGTACCAATTCTCTAGCTTCATCTTGTGTCCATCGGGCTGGACTAGCAAAGATAATTTCTTCAACATCTTGGATTGGCTTATCATCTAATAGCGCCCGTATAGCAATTTCTTTATCTCGGTCAGTCACTAATAAGTTTTGCAAGTCGGCGCTGTAATGCTTATATAACTCGGCTGAAAGATTATCTTTTAGCTTTGGTTCATCTGTGGTTATAGTTGGAGTTTTATTAAGAGCAATTGCGTCTACTGTTTTTTGCGATCTATGGAGTTGCTCCAAATAAACAATCGCTGCTTCCAGGTCGTCGAAGATGGTTCTTCCGGCTGATAGCTGCTGATATTGAGAAAGTTGTTGCGTTAATTCTAATACTGTTTCAGTTAATGCTGAAGAGATAGTCGATTGCTCAATATAATCAGCAATTGATGAAATGGCTCTTTTCTCTAGATATGATTGCAACTCAGTCGCAAGCACTGCATCCAGGTCTTTAAATGTAGCTTTAGCTGTAACACAAGTCCCTCTTTGTATTGAGAAAGTTGTTGCGTTAATTCTAATACTGTTTCAGTTAATGCTGAAGAGACAGTCGATTGCTCAATATAATCAAAGATTGATAAGATAGCTCTTTTCTCTACATGGGATTGTAACTCTTGAGTAATCGCCGATTCGAGGTCATCGAATGCAGTTCTGACTGCTTCGCTCTGCTGCCTGACTTGAGAGAGTTGTTCTGTTAATTGTGGCAACGTTTCACTTAAAGTTGACTCAACTACTGACTGTGAAATCAAGTCAGAAATTGTATTTATGAGTTCTGAACTTGCTCGTTGTTTCGCATCTGATTTAGCTGGGGCTAGCTGGTGTTTAGTTTCGGCTATAGCTTGAGCTTTTTTAGGTAATATGGTTGATATTACTTGTTGATTAAGCTGGCTATTATCTACAGATTCTAAGAATTTATTCAAACGTTTAATTTCGCTATCGTCCCGTAAGGGGTCGTAGTTTATCCCCAATTCTGTCTGGAGCTTTGTAAAGGAACACTTATATTTATTGAGATTACCTCCCTGTTTCCAGAGCAAACGGGGGCTACCATCTTCATTAACTGAGCCAATATCAATACCAAATTTAATACCCCTTACCCCACCATGACCGTAATAACTAACGATGGCTTTGACTTGATGCTCTCTCCACAACTGCTCAATTAGCTCTTGTATTGTGGGTTTATTTACTGCCACTTGCTCAATCGCTCGGCGCATTATTTCTTCGCCGGGAAGTCCATCGCGCTCGACTCGTTCAAGTTGGTTACGAGTCATAGCCTTTTGCTTACTCTCCCAACTACTTTGGACTGGGGTTAGCTGAAATTCTCGCTCTAGTAGTCGGGCTGAGTGTTCCGAATGGGCGAAATTGTTCCAGGTACGAATAGATTTACCATCTAGGTTATTGACTCTAGATGCAACGATGTGGGTGTGGTCGTGTTCTTTGTCTGAGTGCCGCGCTATAAAGAAGTCATAAGCTGGTAATTCAGTTTCTATAAAATCATCAACTAGCTGTTTTAGTTTGCTGTCGTCTATCCTTTTATCAGGTTGTTTAACTTGGGACTCATCACCTTGAAGCCGCGATAGTACAATGACCGATGCCAAGTGACGTTGGGACAGATTAGCTAATTCGTCATCATTTAGCGTTCTATCATTTTTCGGTACACTAAGCATTAGGTGATAGCATGGGTCTTTTAGCTGCGGGTTAAGATGGGCTGATAAGGTAAACTGCTCCACCAGTTGATTGGTGCTTTTACCATACATATTCCCGCCAATAATTTTGGCTTTCTCTTTCTCAAGCACATATTTAGTAGTGCCACGAAATGATTTGTTAGCTTTGACTTTAGTAATCATCTCTCCGCCTCTAACACCTAGATATTACTTTGGTTCAATGTAAGAGTATCCTGTGTATAATCGACGAAAGCTTTACTCTTAACCTCTAATAGAGAGACACGGATATGCTCTGATAGGGTTGATTCTATCTGTGATATTTATTGGGAAGTAAGTCATTAATAGTAATAAGCATGGAACCAGCTTCGCCTGGAACTATTACTTTGGCATCTGGTGCATAATCCGCTATTAACTCTCGACACATACCGCAGGGCGATACAACCTGACCATCTCTATTAACTGCTACAATCATTTCAATTTCTGTGTCTCCAGCAGTAGCAGCCATACCAATAGCAATTGCTTCGGCACACACAGCAATTCTTCCCACAGTCGCCTCTATATGTACAGCAGAAAAGACTTGACCAGAGCGGGTGAGTATGGCTGCTCCAATTTCGTGGTAATTAGGCTTGAATCGAGTTGTAATAAGCTGGCTGGCTACGTTGATTAGCTCAGTTTTTTTGTCATCGTTTTCTGGCATAAATCAGCTACTCTCTAGTTACCTGCTTATCGAGCTTACCATTATCATCACTCGATATAGGTTGGGTAATTTGTTGGCGAGTTTGTTCTAAGAGTTCCATCAATTCTTCAAGAGTTTTCAGATATGATTTCACCTCCACCGTCAACGGTTGACTACCAATTTTCACGGCTTCGTTAATAGCCCTAGTCTGCTGATTCAGGTTGTTACCAATCTTCTTTAGCTCGTAGATAGCCTGTCGGTTCACTTCGGGTATGACTAATTTAGGATGTGGTAGAGGGTAGTCAAATAATCTCGCTCTTATATAGTCACTTTGCACCACTCCACTGCAACGCTGCTCTAATCTAGCTTTCTCGGCATAGCTAGCTCTAAACGTGATGGTTACTTCTCGCTTTTCATCTGATGCTACTGACCGATTGGTTAATGTGTCAGCTAGTTGATTACTGAGGTTGATACGGGGGTCTGGCTGCATAACTAGTTAAGCGTTTAGCTCTTTAAATATTTATTTTTTACCGGGTTATTCGCTGTAGCTGCTACGGCGCTTTGCGCCGAGCAGGTAGGCGAATAACCCGGAACCTCTTGTTGACTCATTTACCCCTTTAATAGACCTATAAAAGGGGGTTTGGGGGATACCCCCAACAAGCAACCACGCCGCTTTTACCGAAGGTAAAAGTAGCCCGGAGGGCGTTACGGCGTATTGCTTGCCTAACCCCCCACGACAGGACTGGGATAACGAGAGCCAAGGGGCACAACGGGAGACTGGGGGAGTAAGAGACTTTGGCGAACCACGATTGACTCTGTGCAATTTCCTCGGTGTAACCGAGGGCAGGGTCTGTTTAACAATGCTGCCAACAGCCTTTGATGTCAAAGTGTTGATTCATGGGTAACTGCTTTTTTAAACTAGTCTACCTCACGAGGATATAAACCCATATTGATTGATATTCGTCACATCACGACAAGAAACTTAAACTTTTTCTGGTCACGTTTTTTTTACAATGGAATAATTTATTACTAGTGCTGGATATGCCGCGCAAACCGAAAGCTGTTCCTTTATCAAAAATAGAAGATATTCAAACCAGTCTTAAACACTTTGCGGCGACTCCTAAAACTATCAGCCTGTCAGATTTAGTCCTCAGTTTGGCTAAACCTATTCAGGATATGTTAGACGCTGGCTACTCTTATGAAGATGTTTCTGATGTGTTTAAAGGTCATGGGGTAGAACTGGCGGCCAGTGGTCTGAAGAGTTTTCATAAAAAAGCTTCAACATCAACTGACTCCTATTCGCGCTGAACCCCTAACTAAATATGGAATGATGGGGTTAATTACGACAATATTTGCTTTGTCAATGTTCTTTTCAATCAATCAATTAATTCCGGTAAAAATCTCGGATGATTTCAATACCTATCTACGAGCTATCTGGCAGCGCACTGGTTATAGTAATGTCAAGCTACAACGGGTAGAAAAGCGTTTGGGGACTGACCGAAATCAAAGATGAAGGGCAATATATAGTGATTGGGGCAAACATGGTTAACGTAATGTTTGCCCCAATCATACAAAGAATTAGAGATAAGAATGCACAAGCTTACCTTGAGTTGACCACTTCTCATCTAGAAGACGACAAGCGACATAAACAACTTTTTGAGGGTTGCGCTTATGTCTGACAATCATATTCCAAGAACGGACAGTATAATCACCTTGATAACCTAAGACAAGGGCAAGCTCGTCGTAAGTTAACTGCCATTTTTTCTTAAACTCAATTGGGTGCATAAATTTAAATCCATTGCTAAGATTTTCGGCTTTTGATGTCTTGATGTCTTGGAACTAAGTGCTTTCTTAACGGCTTTTTGAGATTGCAGTAATATTAAAAAGCGGTAAAGCCTAACTTCTCGCTACCCTTCAATTGCTTGGATTCTATAAGTTGTGCAATCGCACCCCTTAAATACCGAACACTAGGTTTCTCTTCGCCCCACTTTCGGCTATTTCTAATCGCGGCAAAGCTGACTGGTGTTGCAACGGCTGAAGTAACGATGTTTAAAATTTGCGACAAGTCAGCCTCAGAAATGCTGACGAATTCTAGCTCTGCAATTTCAACGTCTTGGGTAGGCTTTGAAAAAATGGATTCTAGCTGATTAACTGCGTCATCTGGTGCAATTTTCTCGCCTCTGGGCATAACTGCTGGCTGGTGATGCTGCACCAGTTCCGGGAAGAATTTGAGTAATGTTCTAGCTGGATCTGGTTGACCATTTCCTGGGTGTAACTCTATCTTTAGCCAGTCTGGAATCATGCCGAGATTGCCACCGTTAACAGGTTCAGCAAAGTTATTAGGGTTGGCTTTGAAATATTCGCCACTGGCAACATTAATCTTTCGCAATCCACCAGCGCTTACAGACTGAGCTACACACCCAATAAAGTTAACCGATTGCTTAAAGGTGTCTGCTAGTCCTGCCGTAGCTTTACCTACCACGCTTGTCAGGTTAGAGCCATGCAATACGATAATTAATGTACCGCCACACTTGGCGAAGCGAGAAAGTAAATATTGAATAGCCCAAGTGCGATCGCTCTCATCAAGTAGGGACAGCAACCGCATCGCCTCATCAATGACTAACAGTAAGTTTTTATGGGAGTAAGGTTCACTTGCATCTAAGCCTTTAAGAAATTTAAGCAAGTCACGGGCGACTAGTTTATCTGCACCGTCCGCATCTTTTTCGGGGTATTTAAGAGCAGAAATCAGATTGCAACTAAAGGGGTAAACGTCCACCCCGGCTGTAAAGTATTGGGTGTTTAATCCCGAATCTAAAGCTAGAGATAATGTTGCCAAGATTGCTGCTAAGGTTCCCTTACCACCTCGCTGAGTGCCAGCGATCGCAATGACTTGGGAACTCATCATATCTTCTACTTGAAAACCATTTTTCGTTAAAGCCGCGATGAGTGCGTTTGCTCTGTTCGCTAGAGGGAGATTAATTATAGTCTGTGGTGCAAGCCCATTAGCTGATGGCTGTAACTCTGTAGGTCTAGAAAGAGAAGCAGCTTGATGGTTGTGCTGAATATCTACCTGTGGCGATTGAAACTGTTTGATATCTACGGTCGGTGGTAACTGGGTTTGAGCTTGTGCAATAGCACTTATCTCTGACAGATTCACCCGACTGTCAATCGTCACATCCTGTAAATGGAGAGCCATACTTTGATAAGTGGGTAGCTGACGACCCTTGAGCTTGCCAAACCAGCCAAACATCCAGCGATAAGCATAAAAACGTTTTCCTGGCTCAACTTGCGTTAAATACTGCCCAATATTTTCAAATTCAGCATGAAGAAAGGCGTACTCTTCTGCTGATTGTCGCTCTAGAAATTTAACAGTATTAGCAAGATGATCTGCTTGATAATTGCTCCGATTATCATAGTCACCAGCACGGGCAACCGCGTCTATAAAGTTGCCACGTACAAAGGGAAAAGGTGCAATTTCTTTAGTGCGGTTGGAGTGTTCGACAACAAACCATAGCCATGCAGCACCGCCAATTAAACCACCAACCAGTGCCATTGGATTGACAGCATAACAAACCGCTCCTATCCCAGAAGCCAGTAAGCCAAGTACACGGGTCATGTCTGCTTCGTTCTCAGATGCCCGTGCCATTTCAAATAATTGATCCTTGCGCTCTTGCAACCATTCAGAAACATTTCCTGCCTCCAAATGGGATAAGGCGGGATAAGAATCGCGTAAGTGTTCCGTTTCCTTAGTTGTAATTTTTGGGATATTATTGCAATGCATAAAACAAATGCCCTGTTGAATTAAGAAGCCGCTCAATGTAAAGAGTTTTTGAGCGGCACGAGCTTTAATCTTTGGTCAACCGCCAGATAGCGAACCCAATTTCACCCGCCATCATTGTCCCAATGTTGAATAAGGTGCAGCCCAATATCATCAACGGGGCTGTGTAGTCGAATGGGTTACGAGCTGCAAAGGTGGTGACAATATCGAACACCCAAACCGCAATCACAACCAGCCCTGCACTAGAGCGATCGCGTGTACCTGCGGTCTTGTAGTCCTTCCAAAGCTCACCAACGAGGTCAATCTTGCCACTAGGCTTGGTTTCAAGCTCATAAACCATGTGATCTTGAAGTTCCCGCCTAGCTGAATCTGGGTTTTTACCGCGTAAGGCATGGGCTTCAATTACCTGAACGCCTACAGAAACCATGAATGCCAAGTAAAACAAAGGGTTGAACAGTGCAAACGGCACATTTAGCCAATTCCAAGCCGTCTCAAACCAAGGACAAACCGGGGGCCCAGTAAAGATTAATTGCCAAGTTGAATCAGCACTAATTATGGAACCGCCGATAAATAAAATCCCACCTACCAACGCACGACCCGCACCACCGTTAGCAACAAACTGATTGACTATCGCGGCGGCTGCTCTAATCGGTAAGCCGACAATCATCACAACAGCCTTGGCGCAAAAATCTATGATTTCACCAAGCGTTCGCTTCTTACCTTTGGGTTTACCATCACTGTTACCAGTGCTATTACTTTCTGCACCAGATGTTCCTAACGCCATTACTTCCTCCTTACTGGTTTGGTATTTTGAACGCTTTTACAAATCTCTTTAGCTTTGTATTTCCATTTCCAAATCCCTTCTTCAATCCGACCTATGCAGCGCCCAGAAGCATCAAAGACATCAACAATCTCGTCATCTTGATAAAGGGTTGTGTCTGGTCTGGGGTTGCGTTTACTGCTGTCAAAATAATTCGTGATTCTTAGAGAACGAGTTGTGGGCATGACTCCCGCCTCATATAAGGCATCGCTGGTTTTAGCCCGTTCTTCTATGCGTTTACGCTCTAATCCTTCGGTGGCTTTTAATCTCTCAGCTTCTGCATAAGCCCCCAACTTGGGAATTAAGGGGATGATTACAGGCAAGAAGCAGACCCCGACTCCAGCCAAAGCTAGATACAGTTGTTTCTTGTACATGAGACTACTGTGCCATTGCGGTAATCAGTGCAAATTTTTCCCATTGCTTTAACTCATGCAGTCGTTTCAATACTGACTCCGCTTCGTTGCTAGGAGCGGTAGAAGAATCACACTCTAGCCATGCTTCATGAGCGATTTTTGCAATTAACCAGAGTGTGTCTGATTCGTTCATCTTTTCTAATCCTTCCCCCCATGTCTCACACATATCTTTAATCAGTGCGTTGTCGTGAGAGAGGGAGTAATATCCTACAGGGTGCGCCATTTTGATATCCTTGAATGTGTGTACTGATTTCATCCCTGATATAAGTCACAACTGGGCGAACGCTTTTCTTCTCCGGGCAAGCGTTCGCACAATTAATACTCATCAGAACTGTTAGCGAGTTGTACTTTTTCAATGCCATCTAAAACTTCAGAAATTGATTGAATGGCATCATTCAAAACCAAATCATTTGATGTAGTAAAATGCTCTGATGTTTGCAGTCTCCTATATTCGGGAGTAGCTTGAATCAACCTTAAAGTTTGCTCAACACCAGCCAGAACAATTACTATTTCTTCTGTGCTAACAATACTGTTCATCATATTATTCACCTCTTATTGCTTCCAAATCCCCTAAATTGATTTGATGATTGTTATTGACAGAGAATCTTTCCGAAACTACTTTCTCTAGAGCTTTTCTCAGCCAGTAAGCGGGGGTTGTCCCATCCATTTCTGCAAGCATTCTGATAGCTGGAGTCAAGTCTTGAGGGACGTTGTAATTAAGCCGCTTGGTTAACATCGGTCGTTTCTCCTAAGTAAAGTTTTTTCATTTCTGATAAAGCAACGGTTCCCGGATTTTCGGGAATCAACAAGTTACTTTCTGGAATGCTCCCTTTGAGTAATCTTTCTTTAATCAACATCTGCACGGGCGCGATCGCAAACGCACCGCCACACAAAGTTACTTTGCTGCGTCTGGCTTTCACGGATACGTCATCTAGGGCATAAGCCAAGGGAGAATCTTTCATCCATGAATGAATCGCGTTCTCTAACTCACTCCCAATATCTTCGCCATCAGGTGCAATCGCGCTTATGCCGTTATCGCCAACGGTTGCAGTTTCTAAAATCTCGCGCAGTTGGGAGGGGCGAATCATTTTAGAAGAATCGGTGTTGCTTAATGCTCTGGAGAATTCTTTGATGAGTGTGGCAACACCACCGCCACCATTCGGACTACAAGTTACCCGTTTTGGTAATAAGCCTTGATTACTGTATTCGCTGATTGTGGCTGTACCATACCCAATATCAAAAGTATGGAATTGTTTATCGTCAAAGCGTTCGCTTGCCCAAAGTGACGCGCCATATCCCTCTGGAAATCCCAGAAAGCCAAGTTTAGAGAAACACAAACGGTATCTAACACCATCTACTGCTATCCACTTGCATTGTTCAATGGCTTTTTTTAGTTCTAATGGGGAAGCTAGCGAGAGGGTTGATAAACGAATGTGCAAGGTTCTACGCTTGGCGCTTGTACCCGTGGACAACTCAAGTAGATTTGGCAAGGAGGCGATCGCGCCTAATGCAAGGATTGGGAAGTAGTGTACTTTGTAATTCTCGGAATCACTCATCGCTATATATTCTTTGCCTTGCAGTCTGGCGGAGCTACCAACAACCCAATGCTCTACAACATCTTTGTTGTTTTCATCTTTGGCTCGACTTAGGCTGAAAGCTCCTAATTCTCCAAAGGGTACTGATGGCACACAACACACTAAGGATTCGGTCTTCATCACTGGTGTTGTGCCAGTAGAGTTATTAACGAAAGCCTGATATTTAATACTGGAGCGCCCAGCATCTAGCATCAAATGAATTACCTTTTTTGATGGCATCGATGCTTTCTCTGTTATAGTTTCAGCCTCGTTTGTGTTAGGTGCGTCCGCGCTTATAGATGTTGGTTGTTTTTTAGGTCTTGACATATCGTAAAACTCTCAACTTTTTATCGTCACTGTCACAAGCAAAAGTAGTCGTTATTAACTAACGTTTCATGTTTCATGTTTCATGTTTCAGGCTCGTGTAAGTAGCGTTTCACGGTTGTTGTGAGGCTGAAACATTGATGCAACCGTTGAAACTGTTTCATGAAACGTTTCTGTGAAACACTACTGAGTATCTTGGCTCCCAGTAGCAGTAGTCTGTGCCAGCATCGAGTGAAAGCAAAATCTGGAGTAAAAGGAAGTTAACTACCTCTGCATGGTCATTAATGCCTAATTCCTGCGCTTTATTGCTGATAAATGGGTGTAGAGATTGCCTGATTGTTACTCGCATAAATTCTCCTCAAAATAAATTTGCAGGCTGAAGTCGCCAAGAATACGTGTATCTTGTCTCTCACTGGCGTTTTTGCCTTCTCTGCTTTTGCGTGGTAGCTAATTAAGTAACTCTGCCGTTTCAACCATCTGATACAGGCTTCGTCAAACCGTGGCATTTGTGCCATAGCCACACTATAACACCAAATTACGCTATTACTCTATAATCCTAGTACGCAAAAATGAAAATTACTGATTATAAGTGGATAATCAAAAAGTAGAGTTTATGAGTAATTGCGTAATTGTGGGTAGACCTAAAGGGGATAAACCAGATGAAGTGGCACATCTTAGAGCAAGGATGCCAAAGGATTTGCATACAGAATTTAAGCTGTGGTGCGTTAAAAATAATCGGACGATGGACACCGTGATCTGTGAGCTAGTCCAGGAATTTTTGGATAAGCAGCATTCACAAGGATAATTGCGTACTAGCGTATTAGGTGTAGAATTGCTTTCAAAGGCTATAGATAAAAACAGGTATGTGAGTAAAAGATTTTCAGTAACCGTTCCAGATTATGTTTTTGAAGATTTAGAGGCGATCGCACGAATCCAAGGGAGACCGACCGCTACCTTGGTTGCTTTTCTTGTAGAAGCATTTGTAAGGGATGCGCGAGAAAAAGGAGAGCTACCCTCAGCGAAACCGCCCAAGCAAGATGGTGCAGCATGACTGATGACATAAAACGCTCCAAAGGAAAATTTGACCCAGTTACGGAAACAAGAGATTGGCAAGTAGCTGCATCTGAGGAGTATTGCAGGCGAATCGCCAAAAAGACAGGTAGACGATTAGTAGAAATAATTGATACAGAAGATGAACCGTTACCAATAGTTTGTATTTTTGAGGATTACAGCGATGACTGAAACAGCAACTCTAATGCCACTAAGTACATTTATCCCGGTTTTTACGGCTATCAGCGATCGCGATTGGGTACGGTTCAAGGAACTTGAAGTCAGTTTTGCAAACGCTCACGGGGTCGAAACTTGGGCAGATGTTTTCAACTGGAGAATCATGCCCGCGCTAGAGCCAGAGGCTAAAAGATGGCTGTTAGTCCAGAAATGCAGCCAAGGTATTAAGTCAGTCAAAATCTTAGATTAATGTCTTTTTGAAGCAGCATCAACAAATTGAATTATTTTTAGTCCACTAATACTATTAATATATTGACGTATTTATCTGGTTTTTAATACTAATTGAAAACTTGTAATAGCTTTGCTGTGTCTTGGCTTGAGAAAAATAGATAAATTGTTTTATTTTATAAAGTTGAGATATTTATTATTTTTTTCGCCTGAGATAATTTACTATGTAATAAGACTATACCCTTAGTTCATCTTTTCTAAGTGTCATGTCACCCGATATACATAAGAAAAGAATGCCTCCCCAAGACTCAACTTGTTAGAAGCAAGTTGTTTAACAGTCCTAGAAGACACCCAATCATTTTTTGTCTATTAAATTTCTTTATAACCTAATGTTATCAGTTCCTAGTACTTCTTACAACTTCCTACAACGGGTTTAACGAGAAATTTGATTAAAATTTTGGTGAATCTTCAGGGGAGGTAAAGCCCACACAATTTACCTCACAAGGATTTCACAATGGTAGCCATTTTAAAAGGACAAGAGACCGTTGGCGGCTCCGTTATGCCAGGGGCGTTCGCCTCCTTCGACATCCGAAATTTTCAAGACCAGTTAGAGCCATCCAAAGCTAAAGATAAGTTTATTTGTCCAGTTTGTGGGGGTAATGACTTATCTATCGTCCCAGAAACCGGGAAGTACAGATGCTTTAACGGTTGTGAGTGCAAACACGTCAGAGAGGCAATTAAACCCTGGGCTGAAGTGGTGGCAGAAAGGGCAGGGGCTAATTACACTCCATCCCTAAACCGTTTGCCTGCGAAGCCTAAGAGAATCTTGCCCAAACCAGCACCAATTCCAGATGGGGAATTAGGTTTGGTGATGTTGACGGATACTGTAACAGATATTCCCCAACCGAAAAAGTTAACGAGTAGACCACCAAAAGATGTTGAGGGCAGTGCCACCGAAACAATTTATCCTTACTCAGAGTCGCAATGGGTGGTTCGCTACCAGTGGCCAGATGCCAATAAGGAGAAAGGTTACAGCAAGACCTTTCGGCAATGGCATAGGCGACTTGATGGCACACCCCAAATGAAAAAAGGCGATTTGCCTTGGGGAGCATATCGCATTGATGAAGCTTTAGCCTGTGCTAAATCTGTGACGGGAACCCCGGCACTACTCCAGCATGAAGGCGAGGGATGCGTAGAAGTTGGTCGCGCACATGGTCTTGCTGGGATTACGTTTCAAGGCAGTGGATGGGATAAGAAAACAATTACCTCGGAATATCAACGCGCAATTGAAGCAGGCATAGGATTAATCGTTTTTCTGCATGACCCAGATGACACTGGCTTAAAGAAACTCCAGACCTGCCAGGACTGTGCCGACGAGGTGGGGATTGCATTTATTGGAATTAACCCACACGACATCTGCCCCGATTTACCATATAAATCAAGTGACATCAAAGAAATCTTGGGGCAGATGGAAACACCAGAATTTATCCGTCGGTTAGAGCAGGAGATTCACGCGGCTGTAGCGCAGCGATCGCAACAGGCAGAATCCGAAACTATTGAAAAAGAAGTTACGGATTTATCTAATTCCAAAATAGATATTGATCCAGCAGACCCAGAGGCATTTTACTTGCCTGTATGCACTGCCATGAATTTACCCTACTCTAACTGCGTGACGGCGGGTACTTTTGATGGCTGGTCTTACCGAAAAATCTTTCCTCAAACTGAATGGATGGTAGTAAATTCATCCTTTTACAAGTGGTCACAAGAGAATAAGCAATGGCAGCACCAAGATGATAATAAAGCTTACAAGCTCCTCGCTGACGCTGGAGAATCCGCTTACAAGCTCTCTTACACAAAGACATTTGGCTGGAGAATAACCAAGCCTTACGAAACTAACGCACACAAGGAATCTGCCTTTAAATATTGCCGCAGTCGCTTAGAACCAGCAGAACCACTGCCAACCAATACTCATTTATTAGGGTTTAACAATTGTGTCGTTGATTTGCGAACTGGTGAACAAATGCCTCATCGCAAAGATTTTTACCTCACTAATATTATTCCCCACGATTACGAAGCCAACAAACCATGTCCAGAAGTTTTTCGGAAATTTATAACTGAGAGCTTTGGGTCAGAATTGGTTGAAGTGATTCGGGCGTTCACGAGTATGTTTTTAGACCCAACTGCCCCTTATGGTCGGTTTCCCCACTTAATTGGCTTAAGTGGTGGGGGCAAGGGGACGCTAGGACGGTTTTGGAGTAGTTTATTTGGCGAATCCGGCTCTAGTAGCGCCACACATTTTGCGGATATTTCTACACCGGAAGGACGGCATCAATATTTAAGTGGAAAGCGGATATTTGGATTCCCTGACGTAGGAGGTTATGCCGAAGGAGTCCGAGCTTTTTACGAATTAGTTGACAATGGGGCAATGAGCGGACGCGCTTTATTCAATCCAGTAGCTTATTCAATCCAGTGGTACATTCGGTTTTGGGTTGCCTCTGTAAGTCATCTACAGATTGAAAATGCTGGCGACGGCTGGATGCGTCGAGCTTACCCAATTCCAGTCAAAAACCGAGATGTAACCCCTGACCCCGACTTGTGGCTGAAGCTACAAGAGGTGAAGTCCGACATAATTTCTTGGGCTTTAGCAATGCCACGAGCAGAACGCAACAGCATTTTGTTATCGCCTCCCTCTTCAGATCGGGCAAAGAATCTGGCGCTAGAGGCATCTTTGTACGGGGACTCGACCAAATCCTTTGTGGATTTGTGCTTACGCCCCTCAACGACCGAAACATTTATCCCACAAAGTCGTTTACACAGCTGGTATGTACTTTACTGCCGGGAACATGGTTATGCTCCTTTGGGGATGTCCAAATTTATTAGCCATTTAAAAACAGTCTTGCCCCACAACTTCAAGGAACGTAGCTGGACACCCACGGTCAACGGAAAGCGTGAAAGAATTCAGTCCCACTTTGCATTCATTGAACCACTGGCTGGGGTCTTTGAGATGAAAGTACCGGAGGGGCCACCGGATTCTTCACTTTCTTCTTCGGAATTTTGGTATTGCTTTAAAGATAAATGCCTTGAAGGGGGAATAGAAGAATTCGAGGAGTTTTTTCACCCGCTCAAAACGCCAGAACCCTTACACAGCAGGGCTGTCCACCCTGTCCACCCACTAAATACCCCTCGATTTGACCCTGGACAGGCTGAAAGCCTTACACAGCTTGGCTGTCCACCCTGTCCAATTGTCCTCCCCCAAGAATTAGCATTGCAAAAAAAAGATGAGTTAAATTCTGAAAGTGGAGTTAATCAATTTGTCAATTTAACTGATAACCCTTCAGTCCCCCTAGACTTTGTGGACAACCTGGACAGCCCTGCTGTGACTGGGTTTGAGCCTGTCCAACAAGGAAATCTTGCCGAAAACTCTTTGGACAGCCAGGACAGCCCTGCTGTGACTGGGTTTTCTCCTCGACAAGATGGTGAATTGATAAATGCACGAGAAAGCGAATTGTTCCGCCCGGAATTGAAAGTTGGGGATAAAGTTGAGTTTTTCAACGACAGTGTTCGCAAGTGGCAAGTCGGAATCATTAAGAGTGTTCAACTAATGGAAACATATTTCTGTAGCGCAACAATTGACTATCGAGGCTTTAAAGGTCAATTATGTCAATTAGAAATCTTCAGGAGTGATTGGATAAAATTTCTGCATCATTTGCGTTAAATCAGTTAACAGTTATTGTCACCGATGTAAAACCCGATTAGGGAATTTTGCAGCATCGACAATGCCGCCAGTCATGTAGATACTTGATAGACAATTAAGATTGAATTAGACCGCGATTTCTCCCCTATTAACAATAATCATGGCATCTGCTGAATTTACCTCGCCAGAGTCAACCCAAGCAGTACCGACAGTTGAAAACCCATCGGATGAAAAGCAAGTAAATGTTGACACGTCAACAGAAACAGAAATTGAATCGACAGCAGCAATATTTCAAGCTGTTGGGGTAATTACTGGGTCGGTCAACTTTACTACTGATGGACAAAGCACTGTTACTATCGGTAGCTATGAATACCCACTTTATTACTCGAAGCGACAATGGGATGTATTAAACGCTCTCAAGAAGGAAATAGAAAATACTGGCAACCAGAATCAGCGTTTGGTTGTTTATCCAAAGGCAATTCACTTTCCACGCAGAGAGCAACCGCATCGCATCGGTTTTCAGTTAGTGGGCTTTGACAGAGGGCGAAAACTAGATGCAGTTTCAGGGGAGTTAGAAGACCTAGAGTTTAAATTATCAGGATTATGGCAGTTCATTCCTGTCTGCTCTACTCCCTGTATCTCTGTGTTCCGAAATTTCTCTGATGAAAGACTCGAATTTATTAAGCAGGCCGAACCTGCCCGAAAGGTGAAATTCATGAAGGCTAGTCATATACCGTTGCTATGGAAGGATGCACCCGTCCGACCCTTCAGATTTAATCCCAAATTGGAGAAAGACCAACAAGGACGCGCCGTGTTTGTCACAATCAAGGCGAAATTTCTGCCGGGGCGTGATGTCTTCGGTTTTGTTGCACTGACTGCGCTACCACAAGAAGCTGCACCGAGATTTCTCAAAGCGTCTAAGGAGGATAAAGCCACAGTGCAGTCAGCAGCTAAGAAAGCGCAAAGAGCAGCAGCACCACCTGCACCGAAGAAAGGTAAGTCAAAAGCGACTAGTCAGGATAATACCTCTGTGCCGCGTACCAAACCATTACCAAAACCAAAACCAAAGTTAAAAACGGGTGAGTAAAACCGCTTTTTTGTTTGCTCATGCGATCGCCATCATGGGGGTTAGAGCCGTTGTGTGGCCCCCTGAATAAATAAGTATTTGCAATAGTCGAGTCAGCCCTGACTGGCTGGCGCTCACGAGAGATTAAGGTTTTGGGGCGGTTAGGCTATCTTATTGACATTAGCTAGTCATCTCAAAATTTTCAACGCTGTATTGCTGTGCCACCTCTTCACCCTTTAGTCCTGCTACCCGACTACGGTGACGCCAAGTGCGATCGCTTATTGATTTTGAGTTGTAATGAAAAAAATATAATTTTCATCTATAAAAAGTATGAAATCTAAAGATAACAATTTTCTATATCTAAAGAAATTAAGTATTTGTTGTATTTAATCTAATAGTATACTTCTGGCAGAAGATGTAAAAAAATATTAGGCATAGTAAATCAAAATCAATATTAATCAAGATTCCTAAACAATTCAGGCAAGTGTGCTATATACAAACTTGGAACAGCCTAAAGCTCTGTTAAAATCAGCAGCACACAAACTATGAACTCTATCACCGAAAAACGTATCGCCTTGATTTCCGTCCACGGAGACCCGGCGATTGAAATAGAGAAAGAAGAAGCTGGGGGACAAAATGTTTATATGGGGTAGAGCTGGCGAAGCTGTCACCAAATGCAAACTAAACAGTTTAGTTCAGTAAAGCGGTAAAGTTTAGTTTGAATAATGAAAGAGACAAGTAGTAAATAATACTAATATTAAAGGGGCTGGCTTTGAGATTCAGAACTAATAGAAGCTTTATATGGAAAGCCACAGTAAGGACAAAACCGAAATTTCAATGACGTAATAGGTTCGTTACACTTAGCACAACTATTACGTAATGCCGTACCGCACAAGAAACAAAACTGCGATCGCGGCAATAACCAGATTTCTTCAAGAGTTGTTCCGGGAGTCCAGCAGTCGGGGCAAAATTTGAGGACATCGGTTGCAGACATGGGTACACCCCGGATGACTGCATCAAGGTACTCAGATGGAACCTGCAATGCGCGAGCTAATCCACGCTGGCTTTTACTATTGAGCTTGGTAGTCATGCCTCGTTCAATCTTACCTAAACTTTGAAGATGAATGCCTGCCTTAGTTGCCAAATCATTTTGACTTAATGAAAGGCTTGTGCGTATTCTTTTAACGTACTGGGACAGCGTTTCTTGGGGTTGGGGGGTATTGTCCATGCTTTTAATATGTAGTAAAGTATATAATTAATTATTTTATATAAGTGCATATTTTAAATGAATAGCAGTACTTTTAATTAGATAAAGAGGTGAAACGTGACAACTACATTAGCACAAGTTGCTACAGCTTTCCTTTCTCGACAAGGATTAGCTGCTAGTACACTTAAATCTTACGAGCTAACACTACTATCTTTGCTGAAAGAGCATGGCTCCTTACCTATAGAGTTAGTAGACCGTCAACTGCTGAAAGACTACTTAGCTCGGTTAGATGAACTAAAATACACGACTCATAATCGTCACCAAGCAATAATCAGCGCTCTGTTGAATTTTGCTGTTGAATCTGGCTACATTCAATCAAACCCAGTTAGCCGTCTGAGTCTGAGGAAACCAAATCGAGAACGGGGAGAACACAATACAGACGAGATAATACGCTACCTCACGTCTCAAGAATTAGATATTTTGTATGATTTGTTAAAAAAATCTAATGCTAGACTTGAGACGATAGTCCGCTTGCTGCATCGAAGTGGAGCTAGAATTGGAGAATTACTTGGACTGGAACTGGCACAAATTTTTCAGGAACAACGTAAATTTCAGGTAGTGGGTAAAGGCAACAAAAAACGCTGGTGCTTTTATAGTGAAGATGCAGAAATTGCTTTAAAAAACTATATAAAATATTATCGTCATCCAGGTTCAACAGCATTATTCACCGCTCAACATCCAACGACTAAAGTTGTAACACCAGTAAGTTATGAGGCAGTAACGGCAGACTGGCGAGAAATAATTGACCAAAGCCAGAAATTAAAAGGGATTAGGCTGCATGATCTCCGCCATACCTTTGCCACTGAGCGGGTGGGATTGATGGGAATTGAAGAATTACGGGCGCTGATGGGACATGAAAACATTCAAACAACTCTCCGCTACCAAAAAGTAACTAGTGCGAGAGCAGAAATAGTAGCAAAGTCTGCTTTAGAGAATTTAAAAAAAGTATATAAAAGTATATAAAAGTTAAGGAATATTTCTGAGTAATAAATTTACCAATACATATATTGACTAGAGTTAATTGTTGCAGTACAGAGTAGAGTATCTACTCTGTACTAAGAAAGTGAGGGATGATGAAACGAAACTGGCAACCAGAAGAACTACTAGAGTACTGGACGCTGTTACCAAAGGAATTAGAGCTATTAGCGCACAAAAATCCTCAAAATCGTTTGATTTTTGCTTTATTGCTCAAGTTTTTCCAGATGGAAGCAAAATTTCCCGAATCAGACCATGAAATTCCGGCTGTAGTTGTTAACTACGTAACACAACAACTCAGTATTACTCCTAGTGTTTACCAAGACTGTAATTGGCAAGGACGGTCAGTAAAATATTACCGCAAGAAAATTAGAGAACTTTTTGGATTTCGAGAAGCTACTATCAATGATGCTGAAGAATTAGTTAATTGGTTAACAGAACAAGCGTTGATTTATGAATTAAAATTTGAACAACTTAAAAGTGCAGCTTTTGATCGTTTACGAGAATTAAAAATTGAGCCGCCAACGCTCAATCGCTTAGAACGTATTACTCGCTCTGCTCTTCATAGTTTTGAGGAGAACTTTTTTCAAAAAACTGTTGCACAGTTATCTAGCCGAACTAAAGAACAGATAGATAATTTATTCAAACCTCATCCCCTTGAAAATCAATCTGATGAAGAAGTAACTCAGTTAGATGTTGATTCCTCACAGTTATCGATCTGGAATGAATTAAAATTAGACCCCGGAAGGATTGGTGTAGAAAGTTTTCAAAAATCAATTGAAAAATTATCAATTTTGCGTCAATTAGATTTACCTCCTGATTTATTTACTACCATACCAACAAAAATTTTACAAAAATATAAACAACGTGTAGTTGTTGAATATCCGAAAGACTTACGCCGTCATCCAGAACCAATTCGGTATACATTAGTTGCTATTTTCGCCCTTGTAAGAAGCCAAGAAATAATAGATAACTTAGTAGAGTTAATTATTCAAATTGTACATCGTATAGGAGCTAAAGCCGAAAAACGTGTAGACCAAGAATTGCTGCAAGATTTTAAAAAAGTCAATGGTAAGACTAATTTACTATTTCAAATGGCAGAGGCTTCTTTGCAACAGCCTGATGGAGTTATTAGAGAAGTTATTTTCCCGATTGTTGGTGAAACAACTCTCAAAAATTTAGTTAAAGAATACAAATCAACAGGTAATGTTTACCGCGAACGAGTTTATACTGTCATGCGCTCTTCTTATGGAAGACATTACCGAAGAATTTTACCATTAATTTTAGAGCAGCTTGAATTTCGCTCAAATAATGATGTTCATCGTCCAGTAATTCAAGCACTCCTATTACTCAAAAAATATGCTCACAGTAGTCAGCGATACTATGATATAACAGAAGATATTCCTATTGAGGGAGTGCTGCGTAGTGGCTGGCAAGAATTAATCTTGGAAAAAAGTAGTGATGGTGATCTCAAGGTAAATCGCATCAATTATGAACTAAGTGTGCTTCAAGCATTAAGAGACAAACTCAGATGTAAAGAAATTTGGGTAGTTGGAGCCTATCGTTACCGCAACCCAGAATCAGATTTACCAACAGACTTTGAAGCCCAACGAGCCGCATATTTTCAAGCTCTACAACAACCATCTGATGTTGAAGAATTCATTACTGATTTACAGATGCAAATGCAGTCAGCGCTGATGCAATTAGAATCAGGATTATCTAAAAATAAGTATGTCTTAATTAAAAATCAAGTCAAATCTCAGATTTCTTTATCACCTATACCGCCTCAAAGTGAGCCAATAAATTTAGGGCGCTTAAAGACTGAAATTAATCGCCGATGGGCGAGGACTAGTCTCTTGGATATCCTGAAAGAAACAGATTTACGTGTCAATTTTACTGGACATTTTCAATCAGTCTTAACTAGAGAAGTTTTAGAATCTGAACTATTACAAAAGCGTTTGTTACTATGCTTATATGGTTTGGGGACAAATACAGGACTGAAGCGTTTAAGTGATGATATAGGGGGCAATAATTATCAGGAATTATTACACGTCAAACGTTGTTATATCCAAAAACAACAATTACGCAACGCTATTACCAATGTTGCAAATGCTATTTTTCAAGCCAGATTGAAGCATATTTGGGGAGAAGGTACATCTTCTTGTGCTTCTGATTCCAAAAAATTTGGTGCTTGGGATCAGAATCTGATGACTGAATGGCACATTCGTTATGGTGGTCGCGGTGTGATGATTTACTGGCACGTTGAAAAAAATTCTGTCTGCATCTACTCGCAGTTAAAAACCTGTTCAAGTAGTGAAGTGGCAGCCATGATTGAAGGTTTACTACGCCATTGTACCCAGATGAAGGTTGAGAAGAATTTTGTGGATAGTCATGGACAAAGTGAGGTAGCTTTTGCTTTCTGCCATTTGTTAGGTTTTCAACTGATGCCACGTATTAAACGCATTAATGTTCAAAAATTATATTTACCCATCAATGGAAGTGCCAGTGATTATCCCAATTTACAACCTGTCTTAACTCGCACAATCAACTGGGACTTAATTCGTCAGCAATATGACCAAATGATTAAGTATGCCACTGCACTTCGCTTAGGAATGGCAGAAACAGATGCTATTTTAAAGCGTTTTACTAGGGGGAATTTATTGCACCCTACTTATCAAGCACTATGTGAGTTAGGGAAAGCTGTCAAGACCATTTTTCTCTGTCAATATCTGCATTCAGTCGAACTGCGTCGAGAAATTAACGAAGGATTAAATGTAGTTGAAAATTGGAATAGTGCTAACAGCTTTATTTTTTATGGCAAGGGTGGAGAAGTAGCGACTAATCGCTTAGAAGATCAGGAGTTAGCTATTTTATCCTTACATCTGCTCCAAATATCATTGGTGTATATTAATACATTAATGATTCAGCAGGTCTTGTCACAACCCGAATGGATGAAATTAATGACTAAACTTGACTTGCGGGCACTTTCACCTTTGATTTGGTTACATATTAATCCTTACGGTACTTTCAAGCTGGATATGAATGAACGTTTGCCTATTGAGACTGCTGCCTAAAACATGCAACTGGAGTTATATCTTCTCTATTAAGCATAACTATTACCTTTTTACTCCAGCGATCGCCTGAATGTATTTCATGCAATCGATAATTTAACGGCAATCTTATCCTTCCACCGACAGTTTTTAAACTAAACGGTTTAGTTTGCACTTCATGACAGCTTCGCCAGTTCTACCCC